>JAEXBC010000001.1 GCA_023457875.1 Bacillota bacterium
CAATCCAAAGTAGCACAACAACTAGTTTTCGTAAGGAGTTTGGCAGTTTATGCCACAAATCAACTCTCAGGGCAACTATAAATAAAATGAACATAACGCCAAGTCCTAGCCACACCATAAAAAATGCAGTTCCAGAGCCAACGGCATATACAATCATACAATATATGATGCAGAGGACAGCCAAAATAAGCCACACCACTGTTAAAATATTTTTATTCAATATATTCTCCCCACTATCTATCCAATAATATTTGAGCCTAATGAATCCTATTCGCTATAGGTTCCTCCTGTATTGCTTTTATCAAGCGTTCCTTCCATTTCTATTAATAAGCATTTTACTAGCTTCTTACAGACTGGTCTATGTCTTGTGCCTTTTGGAATAATGATAAATTCGCCTTCATTAATATGTATTAATCCCGTATCAAGCTCAATATCAAATTCTCCTTCAATGCAATAAAACAGCTCATCTGATAACTCATGGATATGAAAATCCAACGTACGATTTTCTGCCTGCAGGACATTCATCATATGATTGTTAAAGGTACCCACCCTAAGATAGGCAAATAAATCATTCACAGAGTTAACCTGCTCTTTCAAATTCACCTTTTTTATCATGTACTTTTCTCCCCTTTTTCGAATTTATTTTTACATACATTCAAGTAAATAGATTAAAGTGGAATTTTTTGCTACACAAACATTTATGATAATTGGCACATACTAACGATTAGAAAATACTAGTCTATTTAATGAAAGCGAGGCATAAATAATGAAGCATTCAATAAAACGCTTTTTTTTATTGACACTAATCAGTATCGTTCTATTAAACGCTCTTCCTATTTTTGCAACTTCAAAAATACCTGCTGTATGCGCGCAGGATGAAAAAGTCGTTTATCTTACCTTTGACGACGGTCCCACTCCTAAGATAACCAATCAAATTCTCGATGTTTTGAAAAAAAATCATGTTAAGGCAACTTTTTTTATAGTTGGTAAAGAGATAAAAGGCCGTGAGGCTATACTAAAGCGTATCTACCAAGAAGGGCATGGCATTGGCCTTCATACCTTTAGTCATAATTTTAAGATCATTTATAAGAATACGGATTCCCTTATCATGGAAATGGAAAAAACAAAAGCTACCATTAATGAAGTGCTAGGAACCCAGCTTGATATTAAGGCAATTCGATTTCCTGGAGGAAGTGCCGGAAGACTGAGCGCCAAGCTTTATAAGTCCTTAAATGAAAAAGGCTATATCATTTTTGACTGGAATGTAGATTTAAAGGATGGAATCAAAGCGAGTCTTCCTCCTACACAGTTCGTTGCCAACTCAAAAAAATGCAGGGACACAACCAATCGTCGCATTATTCTAGCTCATTGCAATAGCAACAATAAAAATACCTGTACAGCCTTAGACGGAATTATTACGTACTATAAAAAGCAAGGCTATACCTTTAAGGCCATAGATAATTCCACTTCGCCTTACTACTTTAAATTTAAGAAATAAATACTTTCATTTTGCTGCTACCTAGCGATGATCTCCACCCCAGTTTCTGTAATATGCACAGTACTCTCCCATTGGGCTGAAAGTGACTGATCCTCGGTGTAAACCGTCCAGTTATCTTCATCATCAATATAAACTTCATAGCCGCCAGCATTGATCATAGGCTCTACTGTTAAAGTCATCCCTGGTACCAGCACCATGCCTTCACCTTCTTCTCCCACATGGGGTACAAAGGGTTCTTCATGAAACAACTTGCCTATGCCGTGCCCACCTAAATCAATAACTACTGAGCATCCGTTTTTTTCGGCGTGGGCTTGTACTGCAGCACCAATATCACCTAAATGTCCCCAGGGCTTAATGGCTGCAATGCCTGCCTCCATGCACTCCTTAGCAATGCGTACAAGTTTAGCAGCATCTTCGCTCACCTTGCCAATGGTATACATTCTATTTGCATCCGCATAATAGCCATCTACAATAGTGGTGGCATCCACATTTACAATGTCGCCTTCCTTTAAAATAGTTTCTTCTGATGGGATTCCATGGCATACGACGTTGTTCACGGAAACGCATACACTCTTGGGGTAACCTTCATAGTTAAGTGGTGCTGGAATACCTCCATGGGCTATCGTATAATCATGCACGATTTGATTAATTTCTTCTGTACTCATACCAGCACTTATTTTAGTGCCTACTAAATCCAAGGCAGCCGTGTTAATTTCAGCTGCTTTTTTCATTCCATCTATGTCCATTTGATTTTTTATAATCTCTCTTGGCGGGATTTCTTCACCTTGAAGCGCTAAACTTTTTAATCGCTCATCAAAATTGAGATGACACTTTTTATATTTGAGGCCACTACCACACCAACATACGTCATTTCTATTGATTGTCATTAACTTATTCCTCCCTAATTTATACCTTGGGTTCTACTTATCTTTTTTATTATATACCTGTTTTCTTTCAATTACACCCATAAAGCAAATATTCTCTTTCTTCATTTAGCATAGAAAGGATACATATCATAAAAAAATCTTTGTAACATAAAACAAACAATAGGATGATTGAGAATTTTACCAATATGCTTTATACTAAATAAAATGAACAAGGAGACAAAAATGATTAAACTATTTACACATAATGATTTAGATGGTATAGGATGTATTTTGTTAGCTCAGCTAGCTTTTGGCATTGACCAAGTAGACTTTGAAAGCTGCAAATATGAAGATATTAATGAAAGGGTTCAGCATTTTATAGAAAATGAGGAGAAGCTTCAGTATACCCATTGTTTTATTACAGATATTTCAATTCGTGAGGAGGTAGCCTGCAACATTCATACTTTGCTTGAAAACCCTTCTGCCTATCTACCTACCTCACATTTTCAACTAATTGACCATCATATATCTGCCGATGCACTCAACCAGTATCCATGGTGCTTCGTAAAGGTGGCAGATGATAAGGGTACTAAATGTAGCGGCACCTCACTTTTTTATGACTACTTAAAAGGTCTTACCGCAAACAAAGCTTGGGCTACCCCTCAAGTGGAAACTTTCGTGGAAAAAATTAGACGCTTTGACACTTGGGACTGGCAAGCATTAGAGGATTTGGAAGCTAAACAGCTTAATGATTTACTTTATATCTTAGGAAAAGAACGCTTTACTACCTACTGGTATAAACGTCTTCTCCAGCCTGATATGTGCTTTGGTTTTGATGAAACCCAACTTTTACTTTTGGAAATTAACCAAAATGAAATCAATGAATATATTAGCAGTAGAAATGAAGAACTTATTGTTAAAGAAGTCTTTGGCTATAAAGCAGGGATTGTTTTTGCTAATCGCTTTCAAAGTGAACTTGGCAATAAGCTAGCCGAGCTTCATCCAGAAGTGGATTTTATAGCCATGATTAATGTGGGTGGCGGTGTTTCTTGCCGAACGGTTAAAGAAGACATTAATTTAGCCACAGAGATTGCTGGGAAGTTAGGTGGTGGTGGACACCAAAAAGCTGCTGGTTTACCTGTAGGTGATGAAATAAGGGAGATGGTCATCTCTGCCATCTTTAAATGTAGCAGCTAAAGCACCAATAAAGAGGAGTAAGGGAGATATTATGACAGAACTATTAATAAAATGTTTTATCAAAAATCATGAAGACATTACGGATTCAAAGGTACGGAGAGCTTATGGCAATTTAGGTAGCCTAGTAGGCATACTAGCTAACCTCTTGCTATGTATAGGTAAAATCAGCGTTGGCCTCATATTTCGAAGCATGGCTATCCTCGCTGATGGGATTAACAATCTTTCAGATATGGGTTCATCCGTGATTACCCTAGTTGGCTTTAAACTTTCTTCAAAACCAGCTGATGAAGATCATCCCTATGGTCATGCCCGTATTGAATATATTTCTGGACTTATTATTTCATTTATTATTTTACTGTTAGGCATTGAACTGATTCGTTCGTCTTTCCAAAAGGTGCTAAAGCCAGAACCACTTCAGTTTAGTGTGATTATGATTATCGTACTTATTTTTTCTATACTAATCAAGTTATGGCTAAGCTATTTTAATCATATCTTAGGCGAACGCATTCATTCCACAACGATGCAAGCCACTAGTATTGATAGTCGTAATGATGTGTTTGCCACCTTGAGTGTATTAATCGCCACCCTTATTAGCCACTTTACTCATATTAATCTAGAC
>JAEXBC010000002.1 GCA_023457875.1 Bacillota bacterium
AATTGCCTATATTATATATAATATACTATCATCTATTTTGAAACTTAAGAATTAATTTACCTTTGACGTGGTTATATATTTTTCATGATGTGCCCAATAAGTAAGGTTTTATAGGATAGTCATGTGCCGTATAACTTTTTTCAAGTGATACCTTCTGGCTTGATTATTATTGAAAGGCTTTTGGAGAAATAGTGAGTGGTGGGAAGGATGGACTTTTTGGGATTGAAGAAATAGAGGCTTAGGGCAAATACGGACTTGTGAGCATTATGGACTTTGCGGAATTTGAAGGAATGAAAGCTTGGGGCAAATACAGGCTTGTGAGCATTATGAACTTAAGGAATTGAATAAGTAGAAACTTGGGTTAATACAAACTTATATACAGTATAGACTTGAGGAATTGGAGGAATGTAGATTTGCGCCAAATGCCAATTTATGAGCAATTTGAACTTTGGGGATTGAATAAATAGAGATTAGTACCAAATATAAACTTGAGGGCGGTATGAACTTTTAGGGCTTAAAAGATAGGCGGTATAGGCTTAAGAAAAGGGTGAGAAACTCTGACTATCCTCCGCTGCTCCGCTCCGCATTTCTACAGGTGCTAAGCTTCACTTTTGGGATGAACGCTTGAAACTCGCTGCGCTCAAACAGTCAAGCTAAAACCCATCCCAAAAGCTTGCCAAGCACCTGTACGAAATACTACGAAGTCGCTACTTCGGACAGCCAGAGCCCCTCACCCCTTATATAAGCTCATATGTGGTATTGGCTCTTGCTTTTAAATCTGTTAAGCCTTTTTTCCATTATTATCTCTTTGCAAAAAAATTCTCTTAAAACTCACGCCATCAGGTAAATAACTCATGCTTACAAAAGAAAGCTTTACCAGTAATTAAATTTTCTGTTCTCTCATATCATTAATAAAAAATAATATTATTCCCTTCAAGTAAATCATTAGGTACTTCTATATCCTTAGTTAACGGATGCCTCATAAACAAAATTCTTATAATTCTGATTGCGCCATATGTATCCATCATCAATTTCTTTTGCTTTTCAAATACATCTATATTATAAACATTGCTTGTCAACTCATGTGCAGGTACCTGCCGAATTTTTCTTATAAATTTTATCGGTTTTATTATTACCTCATCTATGTCAAAATTAGTTTTAGTATTATTTTTAAGCCATTCTGCTAACATTGCTATGCTACCCTTATCATTTCCTTTACTATCTTTTCTTGATATCCCTTTGATAGATAATGTATCCTTTTGAAAAGTTTTTATAGAAATATTGTGTACAACTAATTTTTCTAAAACCAACACAAAATCATAATAATTTTTTAATGTTGGTAACAATATATTTCTATATCCTTCTGGCATATCTGTATAGGATGTGCCATATGTATGAGAAAATAATTTAGGTATTTCCATCGCATCACATTGCTTATTAATAATTATCATTTCATCTAATAACGCATGAAAGATCCAATACTCAGTGACCCACTCACCCATAATAAGGTTCTTAATAAATCCTTTACCTACTTTACATTTATTTTGATTTTCTAATTCAAATCCTTTCCACATCATTTGAATCTTGGGGGATAATTTGGCTAAATCTGTTACAAATACTGCAATCGCCCGATTTAGCTTTTCTCCTTCCATATAGGCCATTCCGTAATCCTTAATATATTCACTGGTCACATCTTCATCATAGAAATCATCTTTAGTGCAAATTTTCCCCCTATACCCATTATCCATTACAAGAAATTTAGGATTATTAATATATCTTTCAAGAATTTCTATATCAAAATAAATTATATCAAATTGTCCTCTCCCACTTTGTAAGATTGCCGTATATGGCTTCTGATAATTAACTTCCACTCCCTTTAATGCTTTTTCGGTTGGATAAAAACAGGTGATACCTTTAGTATTTTTGGCATTAATTATCTGGTGTTCTATAGATAGATTTAAATCAAATCCTCTGATATGTGGATTTAATACATCTGACCCAGAAATTGCTTCAATAAGTCCTTCCTTAATTAAACTTTCCATTTCATTAATGTCAGACTCATCAATTTGGTAATTAGGTAATCCATTAAAATTACCAGATTCTAAATAATAGTTAATAATTTTTTTTAATAAATCACTCTTCAACATAATTTCTCCCCACCTTAAAATAAATAGAAATTTATTAGTTATTCCATTTTTAGCGGTTATTTTGTTTGTCTAATTATTTATGATCAAAACTTTTGTTCACCATAAGCGTAAAATTAGCAATAAATCTTTACAGCAAGAAATACTATAAAAATGGGAAACCTCTATAGTCTAGTTACCATACAAAACTTAGGAGGTTTCCCATGCATATTGCAATGTTAGTATTTCGACTTTTTAAACTTTTTATACCATCTATTATAGAAAAAATTGCAAAACCATCTGGTTTTATGAAATGTCATTCTAAACTTCTGCCCGAAACCTTTGCAAAAGAAATGACTTTAGGACTTTTAGATTCTAAAATTATTACGGAAGAAGTTGTTGCTGAAAAATGTGCTGCCATTCAAAACGGCGTTTCTTTGAGCAAACAAGCTATCGGAGCTAGGTTACATGATGGTATTCCTTCTCTAAAAGAATTACTTAAAAAAGCCTTTTCATTAATCTATAGTAATGCCTTAGAAAATCATTCTTCACTACTATTAAAATATTTCTCTGATGTTAAACTTCTAGATGCAACAACCATTTCTTTACCAACCAAGTGGCTGGTGACTATTTTGGAATGGGTGGACGTAACGCTAAGTCATCTCTTAAGGTTCAAACACTTTATAGTGCCATTAATCATTCCATCACCTGCTTTGATATTACTTTAGGGGTTACCCATAATACTTTAGCTTTACCTAAAGTGACAGAAGTACTTTCAGAAAACAAACTATTTTTAGCTGATCTAGGGTATGTTGATACTAAGTATCTTCAGAAAATAGAAGAGAAGAATTTTTCATTAGTCGTATCAAGGCAAATGCTAATTTGTTTGAAATAGTTTCTGATAAATACGATATTTATGAGCAGCTTAACGTAGTTGCAATACTTAAGCATTTCTATGATTAAATATTCTAATATACACCCATACCTTTAAATTCAAACTTCATCGTGGTTTCACCAGTAATTTTCATTAAATATTTCTCACCTCTATTCATAGATGAAGGTATGATTTTTATCTCACAATTACTCTCATATTTTATCGGAACAACTGTTTTATCCTTTACTCTTACGATATTAAAATTGAAATCATCTTTTGTAGCAATTAATTCACCATTTACATACTTCTTACTCCAAAATGTACATCATTACGTGTTCTAACTGAAAAGTCATAGTAAGATTTTTCGTCATATGTTAAGTCGTATTTGTAAACTCCATGCGTTGTAGTATCCATGCCAATTACCTTCCAAATAGCTTTTGATAAAACAAATCTGTTATGTTCTTTAATCGAATCTGAGTATTCATTGTTACATACTATACATGTCAAATCCCCTGTAACCACAGAAATTGCTCCCAAATGCTCCTCGCCAAATATTATTTGATTTTTAGGAACTTGGCAGCTAAACTGGCATATCCTACCATCTATCACAATTTTGATAGTCAACGGAAATTTTTCACCATGTAATAACGTGTTCTGAGAAAAATCATAAGATAAGGTTGATCCATCTTTTGTGAAATGCGTATAGTCGCTCCAATTGTTATTATCCCATGTATAAGCTGTAATTTTAACAGTATTGTCTACAGAACAAACTTCTCCTATTTCAAAACCAGTCTTTACTCCACTATCTTCACTAATACATCCAACAGTAATTTGACGAATATCTCCCTGTTTTTCACACCACAAATCATGACTATGTCCACATAAATACAAACATACCTTGTTATCTTCAAACATACTGATGATTTTTCTTCGCTCTGTTGGTTCAAAAAATTCTAATCCTCTATGTCCCAAGACAATTGTAGGTTTTTGTGTCTGCTTTACATCATAAAGCAATGAAAAAATATAATTGCTCCCAACAATTATTGTTCCTATATCATTCTCGCATTGCGTACCATCATTTACTGTCACAATCTCTCCTGAAACCAATTCCGTGTTAACCAGCATAACATTACAATCATTATATTGATACATTCTATGCGGATTTACCTTATACGCCTCAAACAATTCATCTGCGCACTTGCCATAAAGTTGATTAAGTACTCGTTTATAAAATGTAAATGCTTGAACTAAATCTGAGGTATCTTCAAAAGTTCCATTTTTAGAACTATAAGCATTCTTAGTTTTACGAATTAATTGTGGTCGATTATTTATGTCTCGATTCAAGTCGTGATTGCCAGGAACACAGAGAATGTCTTTAGAATCTACTATTCCTACCCTGTTTGCAATCTCAAGGATATACTGAGCAACTTTTTGTGCATTTTCATCAGTATCATCTTGTCGCTTAGCATCTCGAAAATCTCCTGTAAAAAAAAGTTTATCCACCTGAATTTTTTCTCGACTTAAGAATTTCTTAATTTTTTCACGCAAATAATTCGTATCAGTTCCATCCTGTAACGGATTAAAATGTAAGTCTGATAAATGTACCACTTCATTGATACCCCGCCTCATTCAATAAATAATTAAATAATCCCTATGGTATAAAACAATTATATCATATTTGTTTAAATATTTAATATTGTTTGACATATTTTCTTGTTACTTAAGTGCTTTTCCTTTTGCAAATTGTCTGTATACTACAATTTGGTTTTATATAGATACAAAATTATTACACAAAAGCTTATATAGAGGAGAGGCTCTGGCTGTCCGTAGGGGCGACTTCGGAGTATTTCGTACAGGTGCTTAGCAAGCTTTTGGGATGGCACTTAGCTTGACTGTCTGAGCGGAGCGAGTTTCAAGCGTTCATCCAAAAAGTGAAGCTTAGCAACTGTAGAAATGCGGAGTGGAGCACCGTAGGATAGTCAGAGACTCGTGCCTCTTCCCCACGCTGATACCGTAATTTCTTCATCCCTAAAAGCCTCTACTTCCCACAGGCCTCTAATTGCACAAGCCTTCATTTTACACACCTCTTTATTTTTCACACGTCTATTTCAAAGCCCCCCTACAAAAGCAGGCAATAAAAAATCCCCTCTTGTCTGTGCATACTCAAGGGGGGATTTCCTATATAATATCGACGTATAATAAAAAGTTCTTTTCAAGGAATTGTGAATCAAATTCTCTTACCAAATTGGCATTTATTAGCTTCGCGTTATACTCATCCTAACTAGTGCCCAATTTTTGAATGTTTCATTGAGTACAAAATATAAAACAGAAAATAAATAGGTATTATTAAAATCAAAATCAAATAAAAATCACGAGTTGCCGCATATGAAGTGGCATTAAAGCCTGTAATCATAACATGACTTATAAAGTAAGAAACAGGAGCCAATAGTATCTTTACTATGACCACTCTAACCTTTTCTCTCCTTCTGAATATTAGAAGGCACACTACCAAAGCAAGTATAAGGACGATATCAATCGTCATATAGTAATTTAAAAACAATCGTGGCAAGGTAATAACACCGCCATTAGAATTTGGATTTTTACCGTAGATTACTTGATCCTCTTGTCCTCCATTAGACACATAATAAATCGTACTTACTTCTTCATGATTCGGGTTTACAGTTATGGTTTGAGATTTTGTAGCCCCAGTTATTTCATTCCATGCTGTGTGATAGATGCTAACATCATAGATGCCTTGCTCCCTTTGTGTGAGTTCGTATTCTCCTACAAAAGAAAGCATTACCATGCCATTATTCTCCTCTACAGAAACAATCTCGGCTGATGGCGTATAGGGAATATATTCAGGTGCTGTTAGATAGGCAAATGATAATATGAGCACGATGGCTGAAATGGTTGCTGAAAGTATTGCTGTATATACTCGCTTTTTCTTTATATCTAAGCCTATTTTTTTCAGAAATGCTATGTCATCTTTTTCAGTTATGACAGCTGTAGGTGTTTCTAAATCGGATTTTAATAAGGATAGTTCCTTTTTACAATCATTACAATTTAGTAGATGTTCTTCAACAAGTTCCTTTGTATCTTCGCTGACAATGTTATCCGCATATAAAGGCAAGATATCTTTTATAATGTTGCAACTTATTTTATTCACTTTGATTGCCCTCCATTTGTTCTAATATTTGCTTTTTAGCTCGGTAATAAGTAACCCTCGCCCAACTTTCAGTTTTGGTAAAAATTAAGCTGATTTTGTTAAAGGATAGACCACCAAAAAATCTTAGCATAAAGACTTCTTTATAGGGTTCGCTCATATGATGTAAGATTTTTAGTATCAAAATAGATTGTTCCTTTAAGATCAAGTTATCTAGAACATTTGTTTTGCCATCCACATTGTCCTCAAGTTCGTAAGGCGAGAAAATCTTTTGGCGATTATACTCTGTATAATATGTGTTGCGTGCTATGGTAAATAGCCATGCTCTAATGTCCTTGCGTCCGTCAAAGGTATGGATGTTCTTTATTGCTTTTAAAAATGTGTCTTGTGTAATATCTTCGGCAAGGGCTTTATTTTGTGACAGACCATACAGAAATGCATATACATCTTTGAAATACAATTGATATACTTGTTCAAATTCCAAAGTCAAATCCTCCTTTCACCTCACTAACTAATGAAATATAATTTCGTTACAAAGTTTTTAAAAAAAGCTGCCTACAAATGCAGACAGCAATACTAAGGGCTATATATAAGATTTTCATATAACAATATTGCTTATTGCTTTACAGTTCACACTATAAAACAATTATATTACTTGTATTTAAATATTAAATATTTTTAGACCTATTTCTCAGTTAATTATGTGCTTTTTCTTTTGCAAATTGTGCGTATAATACAATTTGATTTATATAGATATAGAATCACTATATAAGAGCCTATATGGAGGTGAGAGGTTCTGGCTGTCCGTAGGGGCGACTTCGGAGTATTTCGTACAGGTGCTTAGCAAGCTTTTGGGATGGCACTTAGCTTGATTGTCTGAGCGACAGCGAGTTTCAAGCGTTCCTCCAAAAAGTGAAGCTTAGCAACTGTAGAAATGCGGAGCGGAGCACCGTAGGATAGTCAGAGCCTCGTGCCTCTCTCCAAAGCTAATACCGTAATTTCTTTATCTCTAAAAGCCCCTACTTCCCACAAGTCTTTATATTACACAAACCTTTATAAGCTTGAAAGCTAAATAAAAAATTCTACTACTATTAACTGAACCTGTCGATTTCTAGTTTCTTACTGTTTTTTTAGACAGCACATCCTTAATAAGTGCATACACATGGCATAGTAGATAGCATAAAATAATGCCCACTATTGAAGCTAGAATAGATTTCAGCATGGGATGCAGCGGCAGATTAATCATTGCCACCTCTATTGGAATGATAACAAAGGGGTGAATTAGATACACACCAAAGGAGTACTTAGCTGCTTTCTTTAGAATCTTGTTTGTGCCATTAAACTTTTGTCTAAAGAGAATTGGTAAACTAATACACAGCCCTACACAGAGAAAGGATTCCCAAGCAGATACAATAAGCGAATCGATTGTCAATCCTTCTGCCCATATTGCATATCCCCCAAGGCGAAAAATGATAATAGGCGGTGCGAGTAAAATCACAACTCCTGATATGACTCCCCAAAAGATTCCCACTGATACAGGGATCTTCTCGAGCCATTGGTTTTTATAAGCCAAAATACCAAAACTGAACATGGCAATATAACTCGCTACGTATGCTGGTTCAAAAATATGTAGTGGTAGCCAATAACCAGGCCTAAAGACTGTTCTTATCATAAAGGTAAGAAGCGTCAGCCCTAGCGCTAATAATAAGAGCTGTCTATTGTTTAGGGCGGAGGGCAAGCATTCTAAATCACTGTTTGTATTTAATGCCTTCCTTTTTTCCTTCTTGTTCTCGTACATAGCACATAAGTGGCCGTAAAGAAGAGTAAAGCAAACAAAAACCAGGTATGGCCAAAATTAATATCGCCATTTGGAATAGGAAAATACTGTTGACTAAGAAAATCAGTAAAACTGATCTGGTCCGCAGATACCGAAAATCCAAAAATCGGGAACACTACAAACATAAATATGATAATTGGAAGTCCCAATCTTTTCAGGCGTTCCCAAAGATATTGCTTGGTCGTTTTAGTCTCCAGGGAAAGTGGAATAAAATACGAGGAGATCATAAAGAAAAGTGCCATAAAAAATGCGTTGTCAACGGATAGGAGCCATCCGATTATTTGATTGTTTATTTCGGGTATGTTTGGCTGCTGCACAACCCAACCTGTTTCAATGGTTACATAGCACTGACTAGCATGATGGGCCACCACGAGGCAAGTAAGGGCCGTTTTAAGGTTATCAAGATAATGCATTCGATTTGAATTTTGCTTTTTATCAGTTAAAATATTCCTCACCCTTTCATTGTATCTTCAGACTTAGCTTAAGCTATCTTTTTTATTCTTATCTCCTGTAATCACTTCTAATAAATGGCTCTTC
>JAEXBC010000003.1 GCA_023457875.1 Bacillota bacterium
TCTCATTATCATGGGACCTGGAAGTTTGTTTACGAGTATTATTCCTAATTTACTGGTTAAGAATATGAGTCATTATATAAAAGCCTCAAAAGCTGAAAAAATCTACGTTGCTAATATTATGACGCAGCCAGGAGAAACCGGTGGCTTTACTTTAGAGGAGCATATTACCACTTTAGAAGGCTACTTAGGAGAAAATGTAATTAGCAAGGTCATTGTAAATAATCAGCAAGCTGATGAAGTCTATTTAAAACAATATTTGGAAGATGGTGCCATGTTATTAAAGGTTGATACCAATCATAAAATATGGGATAATATAGAACGTGTAGAAGCCTCACTTATTTATATTGATAAAGAGAAGAACTTTATTCGACATGATGCAAATCAGCTTGCAAAATGTATTTTTGAGTGCGTTTAGTATAAAAATTACATAAGATGAGGTGACCAAAATGTCCTTTTCTTCTGATGTTAAGAAGGAACTCACCTGTGTACCACTAGGTGCCAGGCATTGCATGATTGCAGAGCTTGCTGCCATGATTGTAATGGGAGGAGAAGTAAAGTATGAGAATCAACACTTTTTAATTCGATTTCACACAGAAAATGCAGCTATTGCAAGAAAATACTTTACAATAGTAAAAAAAGCTTTTAATATAAATACGGAGGTAGTGCTAAAAACTTATAAAAAGAAACATAAAAAGCAAACCTATGTGATTGCTACCAAGGACTCAGATGAAGCCCAGAAGCTTCTAAAGGCAACTACTTTGTTAAAATATGAAGGTAGCCACATGACACTTAGAGATTATGTGGATTTAACTGTTATACAAAGTATGTGCTGCAAAAGGGCATATTTAAGAGGTGCTTTTTTAGGAGCAGGTTCTGTAAGTGATCCAGAAAAAGGTTATCATCTTGAGTTTGTAAATCAGACAACAAGCCAAGCTGAATTTTTAAAAGAAATTATGATTTCTTTAGAAATGGATCCAAAGATAGTATCGCGTAAGAATAATTATGTGCTATACTTAAAAGAGGGTACGCAGATAGTCGATTTACTTAATATCATGGGTGCACATATTGCTCTAATGGAACTCGAAAATGTACGTATTGTGAAGGAAGTAAGAAATAATGTCAATCGTCTCGTGAATTGTGAAACGGCTAATCTAAAAAAGACGGTATCAGCGGCTGTACGCCAAAGTCAAGACATAGAATACATTCAAAACACCATTGGGATAGCAGCTTTGCCAAAAAACTTACAGCAAGTGGCAATTTATCGCATAGAGTACCCAAGCAGTTCTTTAAAGGAACTAGGTGAGTTGTTAACACCCCCTGTTGGAAAATCAGGAGTTAATCATAGACTAAAAAAGATTAGCGAAATAGCAGAAGAAATTAGAGAAACAAGAGGAGGAAGTAAAAATGGTTAAGGAATCACTTAAATTGGAGTTAAAGAATGGTCTAGAGGCAAGACCGGCAGCATTATTTGTCCAAATTGCAAGTAAATACGAAAGTCACATAGCCGTTACAGTAAATGAAAAGCAAGTTAATGCAAAGAGTATTATGGGAATGATGTCACTAGGTGCAATCAAAGGCCAAAATATTGAAATTGTAGCAGAAGGCGAAGATGAAGAAGAGGCTGTAGCTGCACTTGTTAAGTTTTTAAATACACATGAAGTTTCAGAGAACAATTAAATAAGAGATAAAGAATAAAAAAGCGTTTTGCATGATGCAAGAGGCTTTTTTTTGTAATTTCTTGGAGAAAGAGAAATGCACTAAGATTGTGAAGAGGGAATGAACGCTTGTTTGATTAAGCATGAAGTATATTTTTTTAGAAGCACTAGGATGAGATAGGGGTCAAAGCGATGAGTGAGGATGAAGAAAAGCGCTTAGAGGAAGAAGTGACATTGGTTTTTGAAGAACAATATGAGAAACTATTTGGCATGGTTTATCGTATGACAGAAAGTGTTCAAGATACGGAGGATGTATTGCAGAATGTATTTGTTAATGCGTATAAGAATGTGTGCAAATTCAAAGGTGATTCAAAGCTATCTACTTGGTTATATAGGATTGCCATCAATGAGAGTTATCGCTATTTAAAAACATGGAACAAATTACCTGTCGTTAAAATTGCAGAAGAACGAGGTATGAATGAAACAGATTTCTTTGATAGTATCAAGTATACGCCAAACCCAGATGATAACTTGATTATCGAAGAAATGAGGGAAAAATGCTTAAGAGGCTTTTTGAGATGTATCCCCCAAAAAATGCGCGTCTGTTTCTTATTAAAAAACTGTCTAGAATTAAAGAATAAAGAAATTGCCGAGGTGCTGGATGTGTCTGAAGCGAATGTAAAAGTACTTTTACATAGAGGTAGGGAGAAGCTTAAAGATATGTTTGAATATAGATGTAACCTCATAAATCCGGAGAAGCCTTGTAAATGTTATTTATGGATCAAGTTTATGAAAGAAAGGGGATTACCTTTACCGGAGCAAGGTCTGAGTTATCAGAACAAAGAGTTGGAAGCACACCATTTCAAGAACATGAGTACGATGAATCAAATAGAGTATTTATATAAAGTAAAACATGAATACACCTATAAAGAATTTTTAAGTAGATTGCAGAAGTTGTCAACCCGGCTTTAAATAGTGTAACCATATCCTTTCAATTGAGGTCTAATAAATATAAGCCATATGAAAGGAGCATGATTATGAGTAATCTGTTAGAAACAAAAATTCAATTATTAAATGAAGGTGTAAAGTTTAAGTCTGTAGTTGAAGGCAAGACGGAGATTATTACTGACTATTTGCCACCATACGGAGATGGATTAAGTCCTTTACCACTTGAAGTATTTCTTGTTAGTTTTGGTACCTGTGCTGGAGGGACAATATCAACCCTGCTTAAAAAGATGAATAAGCAAGTACAGGATTTACAGTTAGTGGTTCAAGGAAAACGAAGAGAAGAACATCCGTTATGTTTTGAGGAAATAAAACTCATCATTTCAGTGACTTCTGTTGATATAACACAGGAAGATTTGATAAAGGTTGTAAATCTTGCTGAAGAAAAATTCTGTCCTGTATGGGCGATGATCAAGGGAAATGTAAAGGTTGTGCATGAAATATGCATAAAGAAAATTTGAGGAATGCGTATTAAGAGCTACTGAAACGTTTTCATGTAGAGAAATATAATGCGTTAGTTGATAAGATAAAAATGATCAACTAACGCATTTTTATGTTGCTAAAAACTTGTTTTAAAGGATTGAGGGATTCATTAGAATCCCGACAAACATATATAAACTTGTATGGAATATAATGTATTGATATGGAATAACTATATAAGGAGATTTAAGCATGGGCAATGGCGAGGATTTAGTAAATCTAATACACAATGATTTAAACGAGATAAACCACATGATTGACTGTTTATATACAACAAAAAACGCTTCTGTTAAAAACAAAGCGATAAATCATTTACGTAAAGATATATCGGAACTGTCTATATTGGTGCAGGGTTTACTTAGTGGCGAAAGTACTAATGATCGTGAAATAGATACTACCCAAATGGATACTACCCCTATATTTACTGAAGCTGAACTATCAAAGTATAACGGCAGGGATGGTAATCCAGCGTATGTAGCGGTAAATGGTGTCGTATATGATGTAACAAATAATGCAGCTTGGGCAGCAGCAACACATTTTGGACTTGTGGCTGGCACTGATGTAACGAGTCAGTTTGCTGCGTGTCACAAAGGTCAGTCCATTTTAAGCAAATTGAAGGTGGTTGGGAAGATGATACAGTGAATATAATAAATGGAAATTGCCCTATTTTTAGAGATAGGTTAGATGCGACCTATGAGCTTGTTCAAAAGGTAATAGATTCAGTTAAACAAAAGAAAATAGAGAAAAGAAAATTAGTATGGCTTGAGCTTACGGGATGTTCAGGAAATATCATTTCTCTTTTGGACGGTGAAAATCCAGATTTTAAAAACCTAGCCACTCAAATGGTAGATTTCATATATGATAACAGCTTAATGGCTTCTGAAGGTGAAGCGGCTATGGAAAAACTCTTTAGTGTTATAGGTGATGATTACATATTAGCCGTTGAGGGGGCTGTTTCTACGAAAGATAACGGTATATATAATGTTATTGGGAGATGGAAAGGTCAGATAGTAACAGCCTATG
>JAEXBC010000004.1 GCA_023457875.1 Bacillota bacterium
TGCGTACGTTTGGTATTTGCATCGCAGCTGATGAAAATGCCGAAGTTAAAGCAGTAGCAAAAGGAACAGTTACAAAGATAGTTGATGATTCATCTACTATTTTAGAAGCTGGTATGCCTTATGTAGGTAAGATGATGGTGATTGATCACGGAAATGGCTATGTAAGTTTATATGGTTTCCAAGGAGGAGAAATAAACCAAGACTTACTAGGACAGGTCGTAAACGAAGGAGATGTACTTGGAAAAGTAGGTGCTCCAAAGGGTGCCTTTATTAAGGAAGGAAGTAACCTTTACTTACAGGTAATGCATAATGATAAAGTTGTTAATCCAGTAGACTTCCTTGAAGACAAACAGCAGTCAGCTGATTTAAAGGCTGAGGGAATTGATATAGGTTTTTCAGCTGAGTAAAGAAAAGAAGGAGTTGCTATCTATGGGTAATTACTACAAGAACTTGTGCTTAATTTAAATAAACACAAGAATATATTGTAAGTATTTTATCTAGAGAGGTAGCTCCTTTTTTTGTGTGATTAGCTTTAAGTAAATAAGTCAAAATATATACAAATGCTTCATTTAGGTGTAATAAGTAGAAAGGCCCTAGCATAAGATTAAATCAAGAGCCAAAGTTAGGGGGGCCTTTTCTTGAAAGCCTATATTGAAGAAAGAGCCATAGAATCAGCTAAGTTTATCATTAATTCTAATGCTACGGTAAGAGAAACAGCAAAGAAGTTTGGAATTAGTAAAAGTACGGTTCATAAAGATGTAACAGAAAGACTTGAGAAGATAAATCCAAAACTTGCTAACGAAGCAAGAAAGGTTTTAGAACTTAATAAAGCTGAGAGACACCTCAGAGGTGGATTGGCTACTAAAGAGAAATATTCGAGTTTAATCAAATAATTATATTCATAAATAGTTATGGCATCTCTTTTTGAGATGTCATAATTATTTTTTTTAATATTTTGCAAAATTTACTGTTTTAATGTTATAATATGATAAGATAAGTTTAACTTAAAATAAATTGAATTTAGCTTTGATTAAAATCCAAAATTTGTTTGCGATTATATATGATTACAAAGGAGAATCTATATGTTTGGAATGGGAACGGATATCGGGATTGATTTAGGAACAGCATATGTACTAGTTTATGTAAAAGGAAAAGGCATTGTCCTTAGAGAGCCATCAGTGGTTGCAATTAAAGAAAAAACCAAAGAAATTATTGCAGTGGGGGAAGAAGCTAGAAAAATGCTTGGTAGAACCCCAGGAAGCATTATTACTGTTAAGCCTCTTAGGCAAGGGGTAATCTCTGACTATGATGCCACAGAACAGATGCTCAAATACTTTATTCATAAAGCCATTGGACATCGTTTGATTAAGCCTTGTATCGGTGTATGTGTGCCTAGTGGGGTGACAGAGGTTGAGAAAAAAGCTGTAGTAGATGCAACGAGAAGAGCAGGAGCTAGGTTTGTAGACACGATAGAGGAACCCATTGCGGCAGCTATTGGGGCAGGAATAGATATTTCAAGGCCTTGTGGCAGTATGATTGTAGATATAGGAGGGGGCACTACTGATATTGCCGTTATCTCCTTAGGTGGAGCAGTTGTTAAAAAATCATTGAAGGTTGCGGGAGACGAATTTGATGATACAATTGTAAAGTACATGAGAAAAAAATATAGTATGTTAATTGGAGAAAGAACAGCAGAAGAAATAAAAATTAATGTAGGAAGTGTGTTTAAAAGAGAAGTTCCTGCCGAAATAGAAATTAGAGGTCGTAACTTAGTATCGGGATTACCTAGAAATATGACGGTTGATTCTGAAGAAATTAGACAAGCACTAGAGGAACCAGTAAGTGCTGTTATAGATGGAATTCGTTCAGTACTAGAAATTACGCCTCCAGAACTGGCTTCCGATATTTCTGATAGAGGAATTGTGCTTACAGGTGGGGGAAGTCTTATCCATGGACTGGATAAACTGATCCAACAAGAAACAGGCATTAATGCAGTTATTGCAGATGATGCGATGTCCTGCGTAGCAATTGGAACTGGAATGTGGGTTGAGTATAGATATGCTAAGGGTGTAAGAGACGTAGAGTAGCACTATAAATAAAAGTAGGTAAAAAAGGAGATGCATGAATGGTAAGAGGTCTTTATACAGCAGCAACAGGAATGAATGTACAAGCTAAAAAATTGGAAGTCATCTCTAATGATTTAGCCAATTCAAATACAACAGGATATAAAAAAGATACTGCTATCATTTCTTCCTTTCAAGAAGTGTTAATGACTAGATTAAATGATAGACAGCACCAAGTACCAAACAATAAAGCTATTGGTACCATGACATATGGTGCAAAAATAGATGAGGTTTATACTGATTTTACTCAAGGCTCTATTATCTCTACAGGAGAGACGGCTGATGTGGCAATTTCAGGAAATGGCTTCTTTGTAGTACAAACTCCTAATGGAGTAGCGTATACTAGAGATGGTAACTTCTCTATTAACCAATACGGAGACCTTGTAACTAAGGAAGGGTATAGTGTTATGGGGACGGATGGCGCTATTTCTCTTGGAGAAGATTTCTTTTCTACAGGAGGTAATCTAGCTATCAATGAAAATGGAGAGGTCTATTTAGATGAAGTTTATATTGATACCTTAGATATGGCAAATTTTGATGATACCAGATTGTTAAACAAAATAGACAACAATCTATATACAGCTACTGGCGCTAGAAGCGAGTTTACAGGCTCCCTTATTCAAGGCTATTTAGAAACAGCTAATGTAAATCCTGTAACGGCTATGGTGGATATGATTACGGTATCAAGAGCATATGAAACCAATCAAAAAATGATACAGACTCAGGATGGTTTATTAAGTAAGGCAGTTAATGAGTTAGGTAGAGTATAGGAGGGAAAGTATGATTAGATCATTATACACAGCAGCATCAGGAATGACGGCACAACAACTTAATGTGGATACTATTTCAAATAATATGGCAAACGTCAATACAACAGCATATAAAAAGGAGACTACCAACTTTAAAAGTTTGCTTTATACTACGCTGAATGGTCCAAATGATCCAGCCGTACAACAAGAGCCTACAGCTAAACAGGTAGGACATGGTGTACGTGCACTTGCTAATTCTAGGGATTACACAGCCGGTATGCTTCAAAAAACAGGTAATGCTACTGATATGGTATTAGTGGGAAATGGTTTTTTTGCGGTAGATAAAAATGAAGAAGAGGTTTACACCAGAGATGGTAGCTTTAGATTTTCAATGATACCGGATGAAGGAAGCTACGCACTGGTTACTTCAGATGGGTATCCAGTTTTATCCACTGAAGGTGAGTCTATTATCATTGGCTCTGATATACCCGTAGATGATTTAGAGATTGCACAAGATGGTAATATCTTCTACTTGGATGAAGATGGTGTCCAGATGAACATTGGACAAATTAAAATTGTACAATTTGCTAATCGTGGAGGACTTGAGGCATTGGGTAGCAATTTATATAAACAAACTGCTGCCTCTGGTGAGCCGTTGGTGGAAGCAGAAGAAGAGGGTATAACCAGGTCAGCTGTTCGAACAGGATATTTGGAAGGTTCTAACGTACAAATTGCTGAAGAAATGGTTAATTTAATTATTGCTCAAAGAGCCTATGAAATTAATTCCACTGTCATCAAAACAGCGAATGATATGCTGGGACAAGCTA
>JAEXBC010000005.1 GCA_023457875.1 Bacillota bacterium
GCCCAGAATGAATTAAGAAGTAGTAAAAATGAACTGGCCATCAGTAAAGAAGCTGTAGTAATCAGTGAGGTACGTTATAAAACAATCTTAAATGCTATTGAAGAGGTTATATGGGAGTATAATATACAAACCAAGCGTTTTTCAGCAACCCAAAAGTGGGAGAACTTAATCGGAACAAGCAGCAAAAATATCGATATAGGGGAAGAAATAAGAAAAGTATTAGCACCACATGATATTGAAAGCTTAATGCTCAGTCTTGAATCTTGCATTGATGGAAAACGTAACATTTTTAAACAAGAGTTTTCCCTTCTCAATTCAGATAATGAAAAGAAGTGGGTATTATGCAAGGGATATGCACTTAAAAATAAGCAAGGAAAAGTAGAAAGACTGATTGGTAGTTTGACAGATATCACGGCTAATAAAATGAATGAAGAACGTGTTAAGGAGCTTGCTTATTTTGATGTACTGACTGGATGTCTAAATAAGAATACCTTTATGGAGACCTTGGATACCTTCTTATCAGCGGAAGATCCTGATAAAAAGGCTGCCCTATTATTTATTGATTTAGATGATTTTAAACGCATTAATGATACGCTTGGGCATGAAATGGGTGATAAACTGCTGAGTTATGTTGCCAGAAACTTAGCAGCTCTAATTCCGCAGGATGCCTCTATTAGTAGGTTTGGTGGAGATGAATTCGTTATCTTTAAACCTCAAGTGACTGAGCTTGAACAGGTCAAGGAGCTCGTTTATTCCATCTTAAGTATGTTCCAAGAAACAATTAATCTTGAGGATAGTGCCATACATATTTCTTGTAGCATTGGTGTTTCCCTTTATCCTGATGATGGTGTGAGTGGAGATGTTCTACTTAAAAATGCAGATACTGCCATGTATAAAGCAAAAGAAAACGGCAAAAATAGCTACAGCTTTTATGTGCCAGCTATGAGTGAATCTCTAGATCGTAAGCTCTTAGTGGAAAGTGCCCTAAGAGAGGCAATCAGCAAGAATGCTTTGATGTTGCAATATCAGCCTATTGTAGATATTCATACCGAGAAGACGGTAGCAGCTGAAGCACTACTTCGATTAAATGACAAAACATTAGGTTATGTTTCCCCAGCTGAATTTATTCCTATTGCTGAGGAAACAGGGCTTATTATTCCTTCAGGAGATTGGGTAATAGAAAATACCTTGAGAGAATTAAGCTACTATCGTTTAATAGGCTATGAGAATTTTAGTATTACCATTAATGTATCTTCTCTGCAGATGAAGAATAGAAGCTTTTTACCAAAGCTGAAGCTCGCTGTGCAAAGCGCTAACATTCCGCCAGAGTTTATTAAGTTAGAGGTAACCGAGTCTGTTTTAATGGAGGATATTGATAAGAGCATTGAGCTATTTAATGAAATTAAGCAGATAGGAATGAAACTGGCATTAGATGATTTTGGAACAGGTTACTCTTCCCTTAATTATCTGCGCAGTATCCCTATTGATATTCTTAAGATTGATAAATCCTTTATTGATGAAATTACTACAAGTAAGGCCCTTTCTGATATTGTAGATAGTATTATTGATATGGCTCATGCCCTTAAGGTTCAGGTGGTAGCGGAAGGTGTAGAAACAAAGGAACAACTTGATCTTTTAAGAGAAAAAGGCTGCGATTTGATACAAGGCTACTACTATAGTAAGCCATTACTTGCCAATCAGTTAGAGGAGAGACTGGAGAAAGAAAAAACCGATAGAGATAGTATGACTATGTAAAGCATGATATTGGAGGAATAGGAATGAATATAGACTGCTCACAGGAAGAATTTAAGACCCTCTTAGACTTAGTTTATGCGGGAAATATTTTAATCAATGGAATGAGAAGCCAAGAGGAAAAAGTAGAAGCCTATGCCCAAATGGAACAAAAAATATTTTCCATGGCAAGTAGCTTTGGACTAGAAAATGTAGTGATGTATGATGAGACCTTTAAAGAGTATATGCCTACTTCGGAGTATGAAGAGGAAGAATTTAATGAATATATTGATGAGTATGATACAAAAGTGTTTTGGGAAGAGCTAGTGATGCGTTTGGCACGTCGTGATGCGCTCAATTATGTTGGAGATGTGAATCAAGATGCTACTCGGGCGGAGCTTAATGAGATGCAGCTTCGCTTAGAAGAGCAGTATGAAGAAGAGATTGAAGCAAATGGCATTATGAATCTGAAAATCGTCAAGCTCACAGAGGAAAAGGTTTAATAGAGAGGCTACGCTCAAAATGAAATTGAATGCAGGCGTCAGGCATTATTTAAAAAAATAATGCCTGACTTGTCAGTTCAATGATTTTGGGGTAGTCTTTTTGTATCTCTAAGTAGTTGTTTATGTGGAAAATACATAGTTAAAAGGAGAAGGTATGCTACAGCTAGAACATATTCATAAAAATTATGGTAAAAAGGAAATTCTAAAGGATATATCCATCACAGTGGAGGAAGGGGAATGCTTAGGCATTGTTGGACCTAATGGCTCTGGAAAATCTACCTTGCTAGGGATTATAGTAGGGGCGTTAAAGGCTGATGGGGGTGTGGTAAAGTACGAAGGACGCATAGGGTATGTACCACAGGATAATGCACTCATGGAGGAGCTTACCGTAAAGGATAATCTGGAGTATTGGTGTAGTGCCCATGGAAAGGCACTTTCCCACATCCTATCCTCCGAGTTTTTTAAAAGTGTACTAGGACTTGGCGCTATATTAAAAAAGAAGGTAAAGCATCTATCAGGTGGGATGAAAAAACGGGTAAATATTGGTATTGCCCTTATTAATGACCCGCACTATATCATTTTGGATGAACCCTGTAGTGCCTTAGATATCATTTACAAAAATGAAGTTATAGATTATTTGAAGCAGTTAAAAAGGCAGGGAAAGACGATTATTTATACTAGCCATTCAAGCGATGAAATAGAGAAGCTTTGTGATCATGTATGTATTCTAAAGGAAGGGACCATTGTAAAGTCGGCTTCACTTGTGGAATTACAAGAGGAGTATAGTCAGTATGGTAGTTTTGATGAAATGGTATATGGGTTGCTTAAATGAAGAGGCTATTAATTGGTATTAGAATGGATTTAAAGCTATTAGGCAGCCATTATAAAAGGCTATTCTTGTTTATGGTACAAATGGTTATTTTATGCCTTGCCATTGGCATTGCAGGTAGTCATATCC
>JAEXBC010000006.1 GCA_023457875.1 Bacillota bacterium
TCTTTAATCCTTTCCGTAAGGGGTTCTATCATCATTTGAGAATCTTCTCCGTCGGTATAGAGGGTTTTTAAGGAATAATAAAAGTCGGAAAAGCTAGGATGGAAAGCTGTTAAGTCCGTAAAATCAAGTTGATCAAACAAAAGTAGGTTGCTTAATGAGCAAATGACTTTAAACATACTATTGATGAGATCAATTAAGGTTTCAATCGTCTCGTTTAATAGGTTTGCTTCTTCAAACAAATCATCTATATCCTCTATGGACGCTAAACTTTCAAGAGAGGTGTAGATGTCCGTAAAGTGATTGCCGTATTCAGGAGAGTGTCTGCCGTCGAAAAGCTGCTTCAGAATAGATACTAGATGCTGAGCGCTAGCTTCATTGTCTTCTATAGCGATATGGGCAATACTTTTTTTAGCATAGGCAAGGTAATTTTCCTTTGTAATTTTAATGGGAATGTAGGGAAGTAAGCTACTGGCACGTTTTTGTCGCGTTTCCAGCTTTGATTTTTCAAATACAAAATGGGTACAATCCTTGGTGAGCTTCGTGTAATCTATCTTTTCGGCATCCGCCTCATTCATATCCCATTTGGCAAGGTAATCGCTACTTGCCGCATATGTATTTTGCCGCAAGGTAAGAAGGTGCGTAAGCTCTCTTTGATAAGCCATGAGACTGCGATATTTTTGTTCTAAGATACCTTTAGAGGTTAAAAGTTTTGTGGCACAATCCTCTTTATTAGTGGTATGATTAGAAAATAGAGAAGGAAGACTAAGAAAGATGTCTTTTAGGTCATTTTCAAGCTGATAGGTTTCGTCATCAAAGTAACAAATAGAAAAATATAACGAGTTGGTGATGAGGTCTGTTTGGGCATTTATATATTCACCGTAAGAATAAGCAACGGTAGCAGTGAGCTGCTCAGAATACTGATTCATTTTTGTGCTCCTTTCAGTAATGATATATTAAGAATATACAATTTTTATAAACAACACAAGTATAAAAATGTAAGAAATTGGTTTTCAATATTGAAAACATTTATAATTTATATTAAAATACTATCAGAGGTGAGAAAATGGAAAATAATAAGATATTATTAGATGAGCAGCTATACACTTTGGAAAATGGTAGTTGCAGTATTCCACATCGTTTACTCGGGTTACATTCTTTGGAAGGGGCTGCTGGACAAGTACTACGCGTTTTTTGCCCTCAAGCAAGCCAGATAGTGGCAGTTGATTTGCAAGATGAAAGCAAGCAATATCCTTTAGCATATAAAGGTTTTAGTGGTCTTTTTGAGGCAGTTATCGAAGATAGGCAGGAGAAGTTTTTATATAAATTAAATTGCCAAGATCATGAAGGTCATAATTGGAGCTATATTGATCCTTATCAATTTGAATCTACATTAACCAGCGAGGATTTATATTTATTTGGCATCGGAAAAGACTATGAAATCCATCATAAGCTGGGTGCGCATTTTATAGAGGTAGCCAACGTTAAAGGCGTTAGATTTGCTGTATGGGCACCTCATGCAAAGCGAGTGAGTGTTATTGGTAATTTCAATAACTGGGACGGACGAAGAAATAGTATGCGCCGCTTAAGTGAGCAAGGTGTATGGGAAATTTTTATTCCTGGGCTTCAAGAAGGAGACATCTATAAATTTGAAATTCTGACTGAGAAGGAAGAATTGCTATATAAGACTGATCCTTATGCAAGCTTTTATGAAATGCGTCCTAATAATGCATCCATTGTATATGACACAAATAAGTACAAGTGGAAAGATAAGAGGTGGATGAATAAAAGAGAAAAGAAAGTACCCTATAAAGAACCCATGTCTATCTATGAAGTACATATTGGTTCATGGAAAAAGCATGAGGATGATACCTTCTATACCTATAGAGAAGTAGCACATGAGCTTGGTACGTATGTTAAGGAGATGGGTTATACCCATGTAGAACTTATGGGGATTGTTGAACATCCCTTTGATGGTTCATGGGGATATCAAGTAACAGGTTATTTTGCACCTACAAGCCGATATGGCACACCAGATGATTTTAAGTATTTTGTGGAGGTCATGCATCAGCATGATATTAGCGTCATATTAGACTGGGTACCTGCTCATTTCCCAAAAGATGCCTTTGCACTTGAGAAATTTGATGGCAAAGCATTATATGAGAAGGATAATGAAAAAGAAGCCCATCATCCACATTGGGGAACCTTAATATTTGATTATGCTAAACCACAGGTTGCACTATTTTTAATTTCTAGTGCCCTTTCTTGGTTAGAAACTTATCATATTGATGGTTTAAGAGTTGATGCGGTTGCCTCTATGCTCTATTTGGATTATGGCAGACAAGATGATTTTGTCCCTAACAAGTATGGTGGCAATGAAAATATTGAGGCCATAGCTTTTCTTAAGCATCTCAATGAGGTAGCCTATTCTCGCGTGCCTGGAATCATGATGATTGCGGAAGAATCTACTGCATGGCCAAAGGTAACTTATCCTGTAAGTGAAGATGGCTTAGGCTTTGGGTTTAAGTGGAATATGGGATGGATGAATGATTTTCTATATTATATGAAGACACCACCTGAGTATAGAAGTGGTGAACACGGGAAGGTGACCTTTAGCTTGATGTATACCTTTAGTGAGAATTTTATTCAAGTGCTTTCCCACGATGAAGTTGTTCATGGTAAGAGCTCCATGATTAATAAAATGCCAGGAAATGAAAAAGAAAAATTTGCTAATCTCAAAGTAGCATATGGTTATCTTTATGGACATCCAGGAAAGAAAATGCAGTTTATGGGGAATGAATTTGCACAAGACAATGAATGGAATGAGAAAGTTGCATTAAACTGGGAGCTTTTGAATTATCCAATCCATCAAGGTATATCAGAATTTGTTAAAGCCCTTAATCAGGTTTATAGTAAGGAAAAAGCTTTATGGGAAACAGGCAATGGATATGAAAATTTTGAGTGGATTGATTGTGAGAATCGTGAACAAAGTATTATTTCATTTATCAGAAGAGCGCCAGAGACTAATGATGTAGTCGTGGTGGTGATTAACTTTAAAAATATCAGCTATCAGAACTATCGCATCGGTGTTCCGGAAGTGGGCACCTACCATGAAATACTCAATAGCGATGACAAGTTATTTACTGGTGAAGGCATGGTTAACGGTAAGGTTAAAGCGCAAGACATTTCATGGCACAATAGACCAGCAAGTATGGAACTTACCATACCACCATTAAGCGTAATGTTCTTTAAGCTAAAAAGGACTACTGTAGCAAAGAAAAAGTCATCAGCAAAAGAATCAACCAAAGCATCAGAGAAGGTATCAACAAAGGAATCAGTAAAAGTACCCGCCAAGGCTACGTCAAAAGCTAAAAAAGCCCAGCCGGTAGAGGGTGTTCCTGTAGAGGTGGAGGCTGCTCAAAAGGTAGCTAAGTCAGCATCTACTGGAAAAGCGGCCAACAAGAAAAAGACGTCCAAGAAGGTAGAGCAGAAAACCGTACAAGAAAAAGATGAAACCAATCAATCAAAAGAGGTAAAAGAAAAATCAGTAAAAGGAAAGTCTAATCCAACAAGTCCAAAGAAGAGGGGTTGAAAATTTAAAAAAGTGATTAAGCTTTAGAAAAAAGGAAATACTTGCAATAAAAAGGTTGGATGCATATGCGACTTGTTCATCAACTTAGTTATTCATATTCTAAGATACAGTCTTTTTATATTCATGAATATGAACAAGGAATATGGCAATTGAAGCAAGTATTTCATGCTCAAAGACAAGAAGAGCTATACGCCTTTTTAATGGAGAAAAAATGGGTGATAGACTATGCTGTTTTAGGGTTAAATGGTGCCTTTAGAAATACCTTTTATGTATGTTGCCCTTCCGTGGTGGTTATGATTTTGCCCATATCCTTATGGGAGTTTTGTGAGAGATTATGTGCCATCATGCAGAAAGAGACTTATTTAGAGGTGGCTATTAGTCAAGAAGAGGAATGCACTGAAATAGTCCTTCATGAGCGCATTTATATGTTTTTACATGACTTTTACCAGATAAAAAGTAAGGAAGACGCAGTAGCCTATTATGAAAAATGGCAATTAGAAAATACGGTATCAGATAAATTAGTGCAGCACTTTGTGCGTACAGTAGAATACTTTAAAGAAGAAATTTTTAATTATTTCTTGCTACGTGAAATAGTACCATAAAAACGACTCTCAGCTTAAGTTGAGAGTCGTTTTTTATGATATCATCTATTATTTGAGACCTGATAACCAAGCGTCGGCCTTTTCCAGATGATAGGTGACTGCTTGTATACTAGGACCGCCTTTTACTTGACGTTCGTTAACGCAGGTTTTAAGTGAAATAGCATCATAGATATCTTCTTCAAAGACTGGATGGATTTCTTTATAAGTAGCTAAAGGCAATTCTTCTAAGTTGGTATTGTTT
>JAEXBC010000007.1 GCA_023457875.1 Bacillota bacterium
ATTGGGGGAACGCCTATGTCAGTTGCCTCTATTGCTTTGGCTAATGCAGGCATTGATCCTACTACGGGTGTAACCTGGAAGCCTTATCCACTTGATCAACTGGTAGAAGGCGTTAATAAAGGCGAGGTAGATGCCTTTGCAGCTTGGGATCCATTTGGCACTTTTGCTATTGAGAAAAATAACTATGTTAGCCTATTGGATATTGCAACGGACCCACTCTTTAAGGATAAGAGCTGTTGCTTCTTATATGCTAGTGGCAAGGCAATCAAGGAAAATCCAGATAAAGTAGCAGCTATAGCGAGAGCTTATCAAAAAGCAACAAAATGGATTAGTGAGCATCCTGAGGAAGCTGCTCAGATAGAGATTGAAAAAGGCTATGTTGCAGCTGATGACGCTGCGTTTATTGCACAGCTTATTAAATCTTATGATTATGAGTTTACCACAGATGAAGCGAAAGCAGATATTGTTTACTTTGTTCAAAAGCTAGGTAAAACAAACTTCTTAAAAGAAGGAACGGATCCTGATGCTTTTGCAGATAGTACTTATTATGATGTCTTTGCTAAATAATTTGTTAGGAGGTGGACTATGAGTGGAGAAGAGATGACACTTAGACAGTTCGGGAAGATAAACAGCATTTCTCTTGAAAAATGGAAGAATGAAAACCTTATATGGAGGTCATTAGCTATTCTTACCTTTGTGGTTGCACTCATAGAGGTCTATGTATTGCCACTTAAGCAGGAGGTTGATTTGAAAGCCTATACGGGTTTTTTAAGCCTTATGATTTTATATTTAATTATTCAAAATGTGGTGGCTATAAAAAATGAGAGGGTAAAAGCAAAAGTCAAACATAATGCACAATTTTATACAGCAATTCCTTTGCTACTTATTATATGGGATTTGTTGACGACCAAATCAAATACATTACCTTTACCCTTTTTCCCAAGTGCTTCTCAGATTCTTCAGGTCATAGTAGAAGATTATCAAACTCTGCTTATTAGTACCATGCATTCTCTAAGGCTGCTTGTACTTGGCTTTATCATTGGTACAGTATTAGGCATTGTGATAGGGATTCTAATTGGATGGTATCGTACATGGAATTATTGGGTGTTTCCCGTGGTAAAGATTATGGGGGTTATACCTACCACAGCATGGATTCCTATTGTCATGTTCATCTTTCCCTCAAGCTTTTATGCCCAAGTCTTTTTGATTGTCATATGTGTATGTTTCCCAGTTGCCTTCATGACCTCCTCTGGAGTGGCGGGGCTACCTAAGTCATACTTTGAAGCTGCAAGAACCTTAGGAGCAGATGAGAAGTTCTTAATTTATAAAGTTGCTATTCCAGGGGCAATGCCTTCTATATTTACAGGGATTTATACTGCCACAGGAATCTCTTTTGCCACCTTGGTTGTTTCAGAAATGATTGGAGCAAAAGCTGGACTTGGTTGGTATATCACCTGGGCAAAGAGCTGGTCTAATTATGCAAAGGTCTATGCTTCTATTGTGATTATGGCCATTATATTTTCTTTGGTGATGGCAGTTATTTATAAGATTAGAGATGCCATACTCGTTTGGCAAAGGGGGCTAGTAAAATGACGGATAGACAGCAAGGTCAAGGTGGGAAAATCTCCATTCAAAATATTAACCGAATCTATACTGATGCCAATGGTAATGAAGTAGAGGCCCTAAAAAATGTGAATTTGGAAATTAAAAGCGGAGAGTTTATCTCTTTTATTGGTCCTTCTGGGTGTGGCAAAACCACACTCATGAGGCTCATTGCTGGACTTGATACAGCCCAGGAGGGTGAAATCTATTTGGATGATGAGAAGGTAGTTGGTACCCATTACGAGAGAGGGTATGTGTTTCAACAAGCCAACTTGTTTCCTTGGGCAAACATAGAAGATAATATTGCTTCTGGGCTAAAGGCTAGAAAGATTTATAAAGAACATAAGGATGAAGTGGCGCATTTCATTAATATGGCAGGGCTTAATGGCTTTGAAAAATCATATCCTCATCAAATCTCAGGAGGTATGGCACAAAGAGCTTCCCTAGTAAGAGCACTGATTAATAAACCCAAGGTGCTTCTTTTAGATGAGCCTTTGGGCGCTCTTGATTCCTTTACAAGATTTGCCCTCCAAGATGAGCTATTGGAGCTTAGGAATAAGCAAGAAAGCACCATGGTTTTGGTGACTCATGATGTAGATGAAGCTGTTTATTTGTGTGACCGCATTGTGATCATGACACCAAGACCGGGAAGAATAGAGGAGATTGTAGAGGTAAAGCTTGCTAAACCAAGAATAAGAACAAGTCCAGCTTTCCTTGAGCTAAGAAGCCAAATTCTTGAGAAGCTTCATCTAGTGAGTAGGGCTGAGGAAACAGATTACTATATTTAAAGAGGGGAGGTGATAGGATGGTGGAAGCAGGTGTATATAAGGTAAAAGGTATGACGTGCGCCCTTTGCAGTTTGATTATTGAAAATGCAATCAGTCAGTTAAAAGGGGTGAGGGCGGTCAAGGTAAGCTATATATCTGAAAAAGTAAACCTTGAATATGAAAGTGAAGAGATCACCCTGGAAGTCATCAAGACAAAGCTTCAAAAAAGTGGGTTTTATTTATTTGAGGAAGGTATTGAAGAGGAGAAGATAATGACACAGCCTCTTACAAAGCTTAGAAATTTGGTCATTGCTTCATTTATTTTAACAAGTCCCATGCTATTTATGATGATTATTGGTGGGGGGAACGATTGTTGTATATCTTTTAGTTTTTTAACGAAAACAGAATTTGCTAAATGGATTTCCCGTGTTCAGTATCAAACGTTATTTCTGCATGATTGGAGACTCCAGCTTCTCCTATCTACCCCAGTTCAGTTCATTATAGGTATCAGATTTTATAAGATGGCGTATTACGCTTTAAAAGCCAAACAGCTTAACATGGATGTTTTAGTAGCACTTGGTACCAGCATCACTTATTTTTACAGCCTCTACATTGCACTATTTCATCAAGCGGATGCAGCAGGCATGAAACCTGTTTACTTTGAGTCTTCCATGATGGTGATTACCTTTGTGCTTCTAGGAAAGTATTTAGAAGAAAAAACAAAAGGAAAGGCTTCTAAAGCCATTGAAGCTTTAAAGCAGATGACAACAAGAACCGCAAGGGTTATTAGAGGAGACGATGAAGTAGAAATAGCGGTGGAAGAAGTAAAGGTAGGGGATCTATTAGTAGTCAAACCAGGAGAGAAAATTCCGGTAGACGGTATTATAACATGGGGAAGTAGTAGCGTAGATGAATCTATGTTTACTGGTGAAAGTGTTCCGGTAGAAAAGGGTGAGGGAGACCTCCTTATAGGAAGTACAGTTAATCAGCAAGGTGTACTTTATTATAAGGTAATATGCACCCAAGAGGAGAGTAGGTTTAGTGAGATTGTAAGGCTAGTAGAAGAGGCGCAAAGTAATAAGCCACCTATTCAAAAAGTAATCGATCAGATATGCAAGATTTTTGTACCAGTAGTGATTGGATTTTCAGCTATTACCTTTGTTGTATGGGAGTTTATTCTATTTGGTGGAATGCCATACTTTATTCCACAAGCCATGCTTTATGCCATTTCTGTACTTGTGATATCCTGTCCCTGTGCCTTAGGATTAGCTACCCCAACTGCAATTGTCTCTGGCTTAGGTAACTTGGCTAAAGAAGGCATTTTAGTTAAGGGTGGGAATGTAAGCAAAATTGCTAAGGCAGATACAATTGTGTTTGATAAGACAGGAACCTTAACTAAAGGAAATGTAACGATAGAGGATGAGGTCAAACCAGAATCAGAAGAAACGATTAGACAGCTAAAAAAACTACATATCACACCTATTATGTTAACGGGTGATAAAAAAGAAACAGCAGAAAAAATTGCCGCCAAAGTGGGGATAGAAAAGGTGATTTCACAGGTGCTTCCTGATGAAAAGGGAAGTGCAGTAGAAGCCCTTATAAAGGAAAAGAAAAAAGTCATTATGGTAGGAGATGGTATTAATGACGCCATAGCCCTTGCTAAAGCAGATGTGGGAATTGCTATGGGCAATGGAACCAATGTAGCAATTGAATCGGGCGACATTGTACTGCTCAAAAATGACCTAAGATGTATTCCTATTTTGATTAAGCAATCAAAAAGGATCCAAAGAAAAATAGCTGAAAACCTTATATTTGCCTTTATTTATAACGTAATGGCTATACCAATTGCCATGTCAGGAAGATTAACCCCAGCTATAGCTGCAATTGCTATGTCTTTAAGTTCTATATCTGTTTTACTGAATTCACTTACATTAAAAAGAAAGGTAAAAAAGATATAAAGGCGAAGGGGGTATAAATATGCTAAAGGATTTATTGATGTTAAAGTGGTTACCTGATCTGAGCCACGGGGCGAGCTATGGGCTTATCTTTGTGTTTGGATTACTGACTTCCATCCATTGCATTGGAATGTGCGGTGGCATTGTGATGACAAGTTGTATTGAAAAGAACAAGACTCAGGACACTGAGAAAGATAAGCTAAAGTGGTTAAAACCCTCCTTCCTTTATAATGTGGGTAGAGTGATTTCTTATTCCATAACAGGTGCTCTAGTAGGGGGATTAGGGCAAGTGATTAGTTTACAAGGTAAGGCTAAGGGAATTATGCCATTAGTTGGCGGACTCTTTATGTTACTTATGGGGCTTAATCTTTTTGGGGTGGGGCTTTGGATTAAAAAGCTTTTACCACGTATGCCCCTAAAGGTGGCCAAGAAAATTTATGGAAAAAACAATTATAGTGCATTTTATATTGGATTGCTTTCAGGATTAATGCCTTGTGGTCCTATTCAAATTTTACAGGTGTATGCCCTTGGAACAGCAAGTGTTATAAGGGGAGCTACCTCGATGTTTATATTCGCACTAGGGACAGTTCCGCTCTTATTTGCCTTTGGAGCAATCAATACCTTGCTTACTAAGAAGGGGTCCCATAGGATTACCAAGTTTAGCAGTGTCATTGTAATCATAATGGGTATTTCAATGCTACTTCAAGGTTTAGCATTAATGGGGATTAATGTGACGCTTAGAGGCCAAGAAACATACCAAACTATAAAAAATGTTGAAATGCAAGATAACTATCAAGTGGTAAGAAGTGAGATTGGGGAAGCTAGCTTTCCTGATATAGTAGTAGTCAAGGATATTCCTGTACGCTGGCTCATTGAGGTGCCAGAAGAAAACTACAATGAATGTAATAAGGCCATAGTTATACCTGAGTACGGCATTGAAAAGGAATTGAGTATAGGAACCAATGTAGTGGAATTTACGCCCACAAAGGCAGGAAACTTCGGTTATACTTGCTGGATGGGTATGATCAAAGCCAATATTCGGGTGGTAGAAAATACTGAAGATTTACAAGCTCAAGTTTTCAAAGCGCCTAAAGTAGAATCATGTATGGAAAGCAATATATGTGATCAGTGTTCAGAAAATCAGGAGAATACTCAAGAAGCTAAGTCACAGCCATTAATAACGACTAAAGAAAGTCAGAGTCAAAATCATCATATGGCAATTGCTGAAACATTAGGGGGAAAAATAAGCGCACAGGAAAATAATAAAGTAGCACAGCTGTCTACTTCTAAAAAAGAAAGATGGCAGGAAGACCAAGAACAAGAAAGTCTAGAACTAAAAAGCCAAAATCAAAAAATTCAAGTACAAGAAAGCCAACAGAAAGAGAATCAAAAACAAAAAAGTGAGGAGCAAAAAAATCAAGGTCTAGAAAACAGGGACGAAAAAGACCAAGAGCATCAAGAATACGGAAAAGCTAACACTAAGAATTCTGAGGAGAAAAAACTGGTGAAGCTACAAGGCTATCTACAGGATAAACACTGCTTTAACTTAGTGGCACCAGAGAAGGATACCCTGTTTTGCCTAATGATGAAGGAATGTATGGCTAGCGGATATGGCATAGTCGTTGTAAATGAGAAGGAGGGATACACCTTCTATGGGTTTGATCAAATAGGGCAGACGGAGGCAATAGAAATATTAAACCGATCAACTAAAGAATGTGGTGTAAAAATTAAGGTAACGGGCTATATCAGCGAAGAAAAGATACAAGTAGAGCTGCTTGAAGAAATTCAGTAGAGGATTTACCATGTTGAAAGCTACATGGACGTTAAGCAGTAAAAGATTAATTAGTATAGATAAAAAAGTAAGTCTTTTAGATAGATATAGGATAAG
>JAEXBC010000008.1 GCA_023457875.1 Bacillota bacterium
CCATCATGCCGACGATGTCTTTACGAGCTGGGGTCTAGAAACGCCTCATTTGTTCAAGGAGGAAAAGGTTAAAGAAGCCCTTGAGATGCTGTCAAAGTCAGAGGAGTATGGAACGATTTTGCGTGCCAAGGGGATTTTGCAAAGTACCAGTGGCGAATGGTTCTGCTTTGACCTAGTACCAGGAGAATATGAAATGCGAAAGGAAGCGGCTGATTATACAGGGCGTTTATGTGTCATTGGAACAAATCTTGATAAAGAAGGACTTAAAGCGTTATTTGATGCTTGTTAAGGGGGACGATGTAATGAGAATACCTATTTTTCTTTTTTTAGGATTATTAGAGTCAGGAAAAACGGCATTTATTAAGCAGTTACTCCAAAAACCAGTTTTTGCGGATGGAAAAGACACCTTGGTCATTGCTTGTGAGGAAGGCATTGAGGAATATGAAAAATTGCAGCTTGAGAAAAATCATATTACCCTTGTTACCGTAGATAGTGAAGTAGAACTGACAAGTAGCTACATCAAAAAGCTCAATAGCCAATATACGCCGCAGCGTGTCATCATAGAATATAATGGTATGTGGCAGTTAGAAAAGGTGTTTACTTTAGACCTACCTAACGATTGGTTTATTTATCAAGTGATGAATCTGATAAATGCCGAAACCTTCAGCCTCTATATGGCTAATATGCGCTCTATTATGATGGAGCATTGTAGGTATAGCGACCTTGTCATTATTAATCGCACTGTGGAAGAGACTTCTATTTCCTCTATTAGAGGCACTGTGAAGGCAGTCAATAGTAGAGCAAAGCTGTTTATTGCCAGCAGTACTTTTGAAATGGAAGCTGTCAAGGAAGTACTCCCCTATAACTTAGAGGAGGAGCTTATAGAAATAGCTGATGAGCATTATGGGCTCTGGTATATTGACTTATGGGAGAACCCGGAGCGTTATGATAAGAAGAAATTTAAGGTGAGTGGCTTATTTTTTCAACAGCCAGATGATCCTAAGGATCGCTTCTCCTTTGGTAGATTTGCTATGCCTTGTTGTGAGGAGGATATTACCTTTATGGGGGTATATTGCCATAATATAGGTAAGCCGAAGTTTCATGATCAAGACAGTATTCAAATCGTTGCTGAGGTTAGATATGAAAAGGAAGCTGTGTATCAAGGAGAAGCGGGTCCTGTTTTATATGTGAAGAGTATTGAAAGGGCTGCCACAGCCCAGAGCGAATTTGTTATTTTCAACTAGCATTTTTAGTAAGATATTTATAAATAGTTATAGGACAAGCTAAACAATGTCTAGTATTAAGATTGTGCCACGAGCTGACTGAGCTCGATAATGGTTTGTGTGGCAAGGAGCATATGGCTGACCACAGTAAACTCATATTTTGCATGGCAGTTGTAGGCTCCTGTAAAGATATTGGGGCAAGGAAGTCCCATAAAAGAAAGTCTTGCGCCATCTGTACCCCCACGAATGGGCTGCCTAATAGGAACAATACCTACTTTTTCAATGGCCTTTTCTGCGAGAGTCATTACCTGGGGATATTGATCAATGATTTCCTTCATATTATAATAGCTGTCCTTTAGGGTGATGGAAACAGTGCCTTCACCATATTTTTCATTGAGGGTGTCTACTAATCGTAGCATCTCTTGTTTACGGGCTTCAAATTTATCCTTGTCATGATCCCTAATAATATAATGAAGCGTGGTATTTTCTAGGGTTCCCTGCATATCATGTAAATGGTAAAAGCCTTCATAGCCCTCGGTGCATTCAGGTGTTTCACCCTGGGGCAGGAGGTTTTGGTATTCACAGGCCATAGCAAGACTATTTTTCATCTTTCCTTTAGCTGAGCCAGGATGAACACTGACACCTCTAAAGTTTAAGGTTGCAGAGGCAGCATTAAAGTTCTCGCATTGCAGCTCCCCTACTAAGCCCCCATCTATGGTATAAGCAAAATCAGCATTAAATTTCTTTACATCAAAGAAATCTACGCCACGGCCAATTTCTTCATCAGGTGTAAAACCAACGCGAATGGTACCATGGGGGATTTCTGGGTGGGTGATCAGATATTCCATTGCAGTTAAAATTTCAGCAATGCCTGCTTTATCATCTCCACCTAATATAGTGGTACCGTCGGTAGTAATCAAGGTTTCACCAATAAAATCCTTCAATATAGGAAATTGACTAGGTGAGAGAAAAATGTGTTCATTTTCGTTAAGGGTAATCTTTTCACCTGAATAGTTTTCGATGAGTTGAGGCTTTACATGAGCTCCAGGATAATCTGAAACGGTATCCATATGTGCTATAAAACCTACTGTAGGCACTTTTCTATCTATGTTACTAGGTAAAGTGGCAAAAACATACCCATATTCATCCATCCTAGCATCTTGTAAGCCAAGTAAAGTACATTCCTTTACTAAAGCTTTTCCAAAGGTGAGCTGCTCTTTTGTACTGGGAAAACTGGTGTTACTTTCATCTGCCTGTGTATTTGTTTTAACGTATTTTAAAAAGCGACTTGTAAGTTGTTCCTTCATCGCCTTACCTCCTTAAGCTCTTTTTTATAAGTATATTAGGTTAGGTAGAAAATTGATAGCTAAATCACATGAAAATTAATGGCTTTTTAATAAAGATTTAATGAAGAACTAAATAGGCAGTGATATAATAGGTTACAATGAATAGGAATAGTAAGCTTGTATTTTGTAAGCAAAAAAAATTGGAGGTAGCTCATGTTTAAAGCAATTTGCATTAAAGGCTATGGGGGCGTATTTCAAGGCGAACTTGTCAAAGCCAAAAAAGGTTTTAATGGAAATATGCATTATTATAGGAATTTTAGAATCAAGAAAACCATCCCACAAGAGGTATTCGAGGAATATTTTCTTCCCTTTAACCACTACTATATTGTAGAAAAACCTCTCAAAAAGAGATTTCTTAGGAAACCTAAGCGCCAATTTATGCGAGCTGAATTTAGGGGAGTTGATGAAAGAACTCTTATTAAGCTATATAGCTGTGTGTTTTCTTATATTGAAATGGTTAAGCAAAAAAATCCTGAATTAATCCAAACCTTTAACTATAGTATTGTGACTACCCTAGAGAAGTTAGAATACCTGTATAAGGTATTGCCACAGTCTGAATTTTTAGTAGCCATTGCGGACTCAGAGCAGGTTTTTAAAGGGGTATAAAAGACGGCTTTAAGCATCGAGCTAGAAACTTTACCCAAAAAAAATGATTATGAGCTCCTACTAGATAATTTTAAAATGGATAATAATATTCTTGGAGAATTTTTTAATCAACTGAACAAAAGGTAAATAAAGGGGTTACACATGAAGTGCCCCCTTATGTTTTTACTGCTCTGATGGTGTATTTCTAGAAACCCATTGATTATTTGTGGCTGATTTTTTTGCTTTGTCATTAAAGTACTTTGTGCCTTCGGTACTTTGATTGTGAGTACCACACCACTGATTATTCGTTGCAGATTTTTGCGCTTTTTCCATAGGTGATAACCTCCAATTGATTTAATGAGAGTACAAAATTATTATCTGCAAGCGCATGAAAATCATACTGATAATATTTGACAGACCCTTTAGCCTTTATTTAAGAATCTTTTTTACATTTTAACAATCAAGCTTGTAAAAAATAGGAAAACAGATTAAAATATAAATAATAATTAGGAAATTTGTCCATACAAGGAGGAGCGTATGAAAAAGATACTTTTTGTAGCTTCAGAATGTGTACCATTTATTAAGACAGGTGGCTTGGCGGATGTAGTAGGCGCATTACCCAAAAAGCTTGATCAGAAGCAGTATGATGTACGTGTGATACTGCCCAATTATACATGCATCCCAAAGGAATATAGGGATAAATTTGAATATGTAAGCCACTTTTATATGGATATGGGATGGTTTAAAGAACGTATTCACGTGGGTATTATGACGACTGTGTATGATGGTATTACATACTACTTCGTAGATAACGAATATTATTTCGGTGGGTGGGCACCCTATGGTACCATGAGGTTTGATATCGAAAAGTTTTGCTTTTTTAGTAAGGCAGCCTTAGCTATTTTACCTGTCATTGATTTTAGACCTGATATTATTCATTGTCATGATTGGCAAACAGGTCTTATCCCCGTGTTTTTGAAAAATACATTTAATACGAATCCTTTCTTTGGAAATATAAAAACGATTATGACCATTCACAACCTGAAATTTCAGGGTGTTTGGGATATTAAGACGATTAAGGGCATTACGGGATTACCAGATTACCTATTTACAAATGATAAATTAGAGTTTTATAAAGATGCCAATATGCTTAAGGGTGGTCTTGTCTATGCTGACTATATTACCACCGTTAGTGAGACCTATGCTCATGAAATTCAGATGCCCTATTATGGAGAGGGTTTAGACGGGCTACTACGTGCTAGAAATGGCAGCTTATGTGGCATCGTTAATGGTATTGATGATGAAATCTATGATCCTGTTACGGATGAGCAGATTTTCCAAAATTACTCTGTATGCAACTTTAGAACGGAAAAGATTAAGAATAAAAGAGGATTGCAAGAACAATTAGGTCTTCCAGTAGATGACCGAAAATATGTGATAGGTATCATTTCTAGATTAACAGATCAAAAGGGACTTGACCTGATTGATTGGGTGATGCGGGGCATATGTGATGAGAATGTACAGCTTGTTGTAGTTGGAACCGGGGATCCCCAGTATGAAAATATGTTCAAATATTATCAATGGACCATGCCAGATCGTGTATCTGCTAATATCTATTACTCCGACGAGCTTGCCCATAAGCTCTATGCAGGCGCAGACGCCATGCTGATGCCTTCTCGGTTTGAGCCTTGTGGCTTAACTCAGCTTATAGCACTTCGTTATGGCACAGTCCCCATTGTGAGAGAAACAGGTGGCCTAAAGGATACCGTTGAGGCATATAATGAAATTGAAAAGACGGGGACAGGTTTTTCCTTCGCTAATTATAACGCTGACGATATGCTTGGAATTATCAATTACTCAAAAAGCGTGTATTTTAAGAATAAAAGACAGTGGAATAATATCATAGCAAGGGGTATGAAGAAGGATTATTCATGGACACGTTCAGCTAAAGCTTATGAGGAACTTTACGATAGTTTGACTTATTAACAATCATTTATGTTTTCGATTAAAAAAGGAGCAGTCGATTCCTTCATATTCAAAGATTTGTGATGAGCTTATCGCAAATCTTTTAATATGAAGCTTTAGACAGCTCCTTTGATTATGTAAGCATTAGTAGCTTGTTGATAGTTTGAAAGCTATTCCTTGTCCACTAAAAAGGAAAGGTTAATGTGAGTCGTAGCGGTTTTAAGTTGTGTCAGCTTTACACCAGCAGCGGTGAACATTTTTTTAGAAGCTTTAACGGCATCTGATTCAGCGTATTTATCAGAAAGGTAAATAACTTCGCGAATACCAGATTGAATAATTGCCTTACAGCATTCATTACAAGGAAACAAAGCCACATATATCTTGGCGCCTACCAGTGATTTGCCGTGGGCATTGAGTATGGCGTTAAGTTCAGCATGAACCACAAAAGGATATTTAGTATCTAAGAAGCTACCATCCCTATCCCAAGGAAATTCATCATCCGAGCAGCCTAGAGGAAGACCGTTGTAGCCCACACTTAGAATGGTATTATGACAAAAGTGATCCGAAGTATTTCCACTTACAATACAGGCACCAACTTGGGTATTAGGATCCTTACTCCTCTTAGCAGCAAGGAGTGCAATACCCATGAAGTAATCATCCCATGAAATGTATTCTTGACGTTTCAAATCTATCCCTCCCGAGTATTTTTAGGCGTTAAGTATATTTAGTATAGTATGGTTTTAAGACTTGTTCAATACAAAACTATATTCTTTACCTCCCAAAAGGCGGAAAATTTAACACTGTCTATTAGGCTGAAAGAAACCGCAACTCACAATGCTTTCAAAGCCACCAGCGTAAGCATCAATACGCAAGAACAGACAAGTAGCAGGACTCTGACAATTCTGGAAACTTGGGTGGTGGCTCCCCTCTGGCACAAGCACTAGAGCCACTATGAAGGACGAAAAACAGATGAGTCAGCCAGTAATAACGGTTATTTCTATAGATACCATAG
>JAEXBC010000009.1 GCA_023457875.1 Bacillota bacterium
TTCATCAAGTAGTCTACTACACCATGTCTTTTTGCAAATCATTATAAACCTTTCTGTAAATGGCTGTAGATAAAATAAAGGTGATTGCATCGGAAATGAGCTGAGAGGCAACAACTCCGTACAAACCTACAAAATGATTTGTAATAAACAAAATTGGAATAGCAAATAAACCTTGCCTGCAAACGCTAAGAATAAGGGATTCCTTTCCCTTTCCCATTGCTTGGAGAGAATAGATTTTTTGAAAGTTGGTAATGACAAAGGGTGTTGCAAGGCAAGCGATTCTGAGGAAATCTGCCCCGTAACGAATCGTCTTTGCATCGCCAATAAACAATCTTATAATCTGTGGAGCAAAGATTTCACTAGCACCAATAAATACCAGTGCTGCCGCAATACTCGTGAGCTGGGTCGCCCTAGTGAAATCCTTCATCCTCTTGTAATTCTTTGAAGCATAATTGTATGCCACAAGAGGCATCATCCCTTGGCACAATCCCATTGCTATATTAAGTGGCAACATATCCTTTTATCTTTTGAAATGATGTAACTAGATTGAAGCCTTATGCCTTTTTTATAGGATAATCCAAATATGATAAGCAAAAAACCAAATCATGATGCAATTTAACTAAACTTTAGAATCAGCTTTTCTTTTATCCCATCTGGTAGTTTTATCAGAATAGAATAGATAAGTGGTAATGAAATCGTATATCTAACCTTCCATTTCTTCTTATCAATAATCCTGCAAATTCTCTCTACTGATTCTTGAACATCTGCTCTCTTTTGTGTTTTTTGCTCTTCCAAATTTCTTTGGTAAAATGCATAATAAGGTGATTCACTACGCTGCATTCGTTGATCAGAATTCAAAGACAACGTATTGAAAAACTCTGTTTCAATTGCTCCTGGTTCTAATAGTGTCACCTGTATTCCAAACTGTTTTAGTTCGTATCTAGCTGCTTCGCTAATTGCCTCTACTGCATGTTTAGTAGCACTATAACCCCCATTAATCATTCCTGTCAGTTTTCCCGCAACCGATCCTATATTTACAATTTTTCCATAATGCTGCTTTCTCATATAAGGTGCAACTTCTTGAATCATGCGAATCACCCCATATACGTTTACATCAAACATCTTCTCTGTTTCATGTAAATTCATCTCTTCTACAGCAACTCTAACCGAATATCCTGCATTATTTACGAGAATATCAATTCTGCCAAAACGCAAAATCATTTCATCAACTGCTCTTTTTATTGTATTACCTTTAGTAACATCTAGCTCCACTTTCATATCCACATCTAGATCTTCAATTTTATGAAGACTTCTTGCGGATGCCACGACCGTATAACCTCTCTTTTTTAACGCAACACACAGATTTCTTCCCACCCCAGAAGAACACCCCGTTATCAAAACCACTTGATTATTCATATTATTCCTCCTCTTGGTTTCATTTATGGATTAATCATAATAGATAAAAAGAGGCTTGTAATTGCCAAATGACAATTACAAACCTCTTTTTATCCTACTTAAGGAACTTGGCGTGATGCCTAAGTATGATGCAATATATTCCTGTTTCACTCTTTGACTAATCTCTGGATATTTCTCTATGAAAGAACAGTATCGCTCTTTGGCTGTCATTCTTTGAAAGGATACTCCCTTATCTTCCACCTGCATAAATGCATCTCTAAATAGCTTTTCATATATTGCCTGCATAATGGGATATTTTTCTATCATCTCCCGTAACCTATGAATCTCAATCTGTGCCAAAAGGCAATCCTCCAATGTTTCTACAGAAAAAGATAAGGGATTAATCTGAAGGAAATTATAACAGCAACACCAGTCTCCCTCTTTTGAAAAGCATTTTGTAACATCATTCCCTTTTTCATCTAAAAAGTACCCTCTCACTACACCCTTCAAGATCAGGCTAATGGTTGATGTATTCTCACCCATATGCAGAATAGTTGTACCTTGTCCATATTCCTTATATACAAATAACGGGATTAGTTCACTACAGAGATGATCATCAAGCCCTTGCTTGCCTAAATACGCCCTCAGCTCCATCTTATATCTCCTATCATACTCATGTTCACAATTTGTTTTGCCGAAATAACATACTTCTCTTAAATTTTAGCAAATGTTGCATATGAACACAATACCGCTAAGTACTGGTATGATATTTACTTTTTGCATTTGAAACAACTAGAGTACCAAAAAGTACTTAGCGTTTGATTCTATACGGTTTTAACTAGTATTTTTCTTATGATAGATGAATAATTATTTGCTGCATCCTCACTAAACTGAACGACTCTTGACCACATTCTTAATCCCTGATAATAATACAAAATCAATTCAACCACCTGGTCGATGTTAACCTCATTAAATTCTCCAGTTTTGATTCCATACGTGACTAAAGTACGCCATCTTTCTTTAGCACTATTATTAATCCTATTAAAAAAATCCTCATTGCCAAGATTGGCATATTCATATATTGCAAGACTAAGAGATAATTCCTTCTCCATAATCTCCTCTTCTATTAATAATAACATATTATCCAAAATGCTTTGGGCACTTTCTCCGTTATTGATACGTTCGTCAATCACATATTCTTCTGATAAAATCTCGTGAAATATTTCCCCCGTACTAGAATAGTGCCTATACAATCCGCCTCGACTAAGTCCCGTACTTTCGCAAAGATCTGTCATGGTTACTTCCTTAAAGCCCTTGGCCGCAAATAATTCATAGGCCTTCTGGCGTATCATTTCTTTTGTTTTTTTCCCTTTATCACTCATCCTAAGTCCACTTCTCCCCTAAGAATAGAATACATACAATAGGATTGGATTTTTCCATTTTTATATACGCCACTTCTCATGGTACCCTCATAGGTAAAGCCTGCCTTCTCTAGTACTCCTCTAGAGCCCATATTGGTTTCGTAGGGCTCTGCATAAATTCTTTCAATGTCAAATTGCTCAAATGCCTCTTTACAAATCATTTTTGCTGCACAGGACATAATCCCCTGACGCCAATATTCCTGCGCTAGCCAATACCCTAGTTCTCCCGATTTTTCGTAAACATCGCCCTTTACGAATATGCCAATACTTCCTACAGCCTTTCCAGCAACCACAATTGCTCTTGTAATTTGCTTTTTCCCTTCCTTATCAATACAATCATTCACATACCATATGGCGTCTTCCAATGTATAAGGATTAGGAAATACATTTCTTAGATTAGCAGCAACCGCTGGATTATTCGCTACCACTGCAATGGACTTGGCATCGTCTTTTTCCCATTTTCGTAGTTCAAATTTACGCATATTACTTTTCCTCCTTTTGCAACATTGTTGTCTTTTTAGTAATTATGCGACAAATATGTCGTTTTGTCAAATATAATTATTTATTAAAATAAATAAACCTTGAAATGAACGTTTGGCTTAACTCATTTCAAGGTTTATTTCAATATTGAACTAAGTAATCTTGGAGGATTACTGTTCAGCCGCATTAAGCGCATCGTACAGTTTTTCAAGCTCGGGACGACATTCGAGAAACATTTTTCCCAGGGTCGGGTCAAAGTGATTGCCCACAGACTCCTCGATTATACGAAACGCCCTATCATAATCAAACGCTTCTTTATAGCACCTCTTGCTTACAAGTGCATCAAAAACATCCACAAGTGCCATGATTCTCGCTTCAATGGGTATAGCCTCACCAGCTATGCCATCAGGATAGCCTTGACCATTCCATTTTTCGTGATGATAATGTGCTACATTTTCGGCAATGGTCACAAATTCATCGTCCTCTACACCCATTAAAATGCTTCTAACTATTCTCGCACCCTCTGCGGAATGACATTTCATCTTGGCATATTCCTCATCGGTAAACTTACCATTTTTTCGCAAAATCCCATCATCCACGGCAATTTTGCCGAGATCATGCATTGGTGCTGCCTTTTCTATCATTTTCAAAAAGGCATCTGATAAATTCACTTTTTCCTTATACTGCGAAATTTTTTTTGCAAAAATTGGGACCACCATACTTGTACGGCGTATATGACCACCCGTACTATTGTCGCGGCTTTCAACCATTGATGCCATTCCCAGTACCATCATATCCTTAATCTCATTAATATGCTTGGTTTTTGCGGCAACCTCGTCAGATAGCTCCTCATTGTACCTTTCAACCGCTGCAGTATAGTTATGCTCAGCAGTTCTGTCTATTGCTTCAAGGAGATAACCTACCTTCTTGTCTTTTTTACCATAGCATATATCTCTTATGGATATTTCCATAAATTTGTCATCTACGCTAATAATCGTATGTTCTCCCGTGTTATGTTCCATAAACCACTGCACTACCTCGCTATAAAAAAAGCTCTCTGTCTTTTGAGCACACTTTTCTGGCTTCCATTTATCTATTTCAGGGAAAAGCTTCTTTATAAAATCATTGGCATTTATGTATCTTTTTTTAGCATCAAATACGATATATCCACTTTCGCTCATCTGTGCCACCGAGTTGGCAATATTGG
>JAEXBC010000010.1 GCA_023457875.1 Bacillota bacterium
CTAATTGGCCCCATATTCTTGATTTGTTGCATCTGTTCTAGGAAGTCCTCGAAGTTAAATTCAGCTTTCATAAACTTAGCTTCCATTTCTCTTGCTTTCTTCTCATCAATGCCTTGTTGCGCCTTCTCAATGAGTGTCAGCACATCTCCCATACCCAGAATACGGGAAGCAATACGTTCTGGATGAAAAGCTTCTAAATCATTGAGTTTTTCTCCCATACCTACGTATTTAATAGGTTTATTAGTAACTGCCTTAACAGATAAAGCTGCACCGCCTCTACTATCACCGTCAAGTTTTGTCATCACCACGCCATCAAGACCTAGTGCTTCTTGAAAAGACTCGGCAACATTAACAGCATCCTGTCCTGTCATTGCGTCTACTACTAATAATATTTCTTGAGGTTTGACAATTGATTTGATGTTTTTAAGCTCATCCATCAGAACTTCATCAATATGCAAACGTCCAGCTGTATCTATAATCACAACATCTAAGTTATTTTCTTTTGCATAAGCCACGCCAGTTTCAGCTATATCCACTGGGTTTTTGCTGTCTCCTAATGAAAACACAGGCACATTCACTTGTTTTCCAACTTTAATTAACTGTTCAATTGCAGCTGGGCGGTAAACGTCACAAGCTACAAGGAGCGGTCTTTTCCCTTGAGATTTAATCACACTACTTAATTTGGCACTTGTGGTTGTTTTACCTGCCCCTTGAAGACCTACCATCATGATAACGGTAATGCCCCTTGGTGCAAAATTAATCTTGCTTTGCGTAGAACCCATTAAGTTAATCAGTTCTTCATTAACAATTTTAATAACTTGTTGACCTGGTGTTAAACTCTCCAACACTTCATGTCCAACAGCACGTTCTTCAACAGTTTTAACGAACTGCTTAACAACTTTAAAGTTAACATCTGCTTCTAATAATGCTAGCTTGACTTCTCTAAGGGCTAGCTTTACGTCTTTATCTGAAAGCTTACCTTTTCCCTTTAGTTGTTTAAAAACCTCTTGAAGTTTGTTTGATAATTGATCAAAGGCCATATCTGCCCTCCTAAATCTTATTGATTAATTTATCTACCAGCGTCATAACCTCTTGCATATATTCAACGGATTCATGGGATAAACCTTCTTGCATTTGCTCACATAAATGCTTGATTTTGGTTAAAGTTTGTTGCTCGTACTGATATTTATCAAATAAGTGTAATTTATTTTCGTAATCTAATAGCTTTTGTTCAGCTTTTTTAATCGTGTCAAAAATACTTTGCCTACTAATTTGATGTTGCTGGGCTAATTCTCCTAATGACAAATCCTCAAAATAGTAGTCTCTTAACAATTCTCTTTGCTTATCCGTTAATACTTCTTGATAAAAGTCAAATAAATAGGTAATCACTACAAACTTTTCCATGTTTAACTCCTGATCACTGTCAATCACTTTTACTTTACACATGAAATTATAATAAAAACCCTGTTGCTTGTCAACCTTTTTCTGTGTTTCTAGGTTCCTCTTATTTATTCTGCCTTAAATAATGCAGTGGCAAATGCCTTTGCATCAAAGGGTTGTAAGTCATCTATCTTTTCTCCAACACCAATATACTTCACTGGAACCTTGAGGGACTCGTATATGCCTACAATTGCGCCCCCCTTTGCCGTTCCATCTAGCTTAGTCAATATAATCCCATTAATATCTGCCACTTCCTTGAAAAGTTTAACCTGCGAAATGGCATTTTGGCCTGTTGTTGCATCAAGCACAATTAAGGTTTCTCGCTTGGCATTTGGATATTCACGGCTAATAATACGAGAAATTTTCTCTAGTTCCTTCATCAAGTTAGTTTTATTTTGTAATCTTCCTGCTGTATCACATATCAGTACATCAGTTTTTCTTGATTTGGCTGCTGCAATAGCATCAAAAACAACTGCTGCTGCATCTGTACCTTCTTCATGCTTGATGAGGTCTACACCAGCTCTATCGGTCCATATCTGAAGCTGCTGGATAGCTGCTGCCCTAAAGGTATCTGCAGCTGCAACCAAAACTTTCTTATGGTTCGTTTTAAATAAATGAGCCATTTTACCAATGGAGGTGGTTTTACCTACTCCATTTACACCGATTACCAAGATCACCGTTGGTCTGTCCTCACTTAAAATTTGTTCAGTAGGTTGCGCTGTCAATATGTTCGTTATAATCTCCTGCAGGACGCTTTTGAGCAAAGTGGGATCAACAATTTTATCTGTCTTAACTTTTTGTTTAAGCTGCTCCATAATCTTTAATGTGGTTTCCACACCAAAATCAGCTATAATTAAGGCTTCTTCAAGCTCTTCATAAAGTTCTTCATCAATATGCTTAAAATTACTTAATACATCGTCTACCCCTTTTAAAATACTATCTCTTGTTTTACTCAAACCACCGAATAAGCGCTTAATAAAACTTTTTTTGCTTTGCTCTTTTGTATCTTCCTCCAGAGAAGCTTCTTCTATGCTTATATCTTCTTCTACTTTATCTTCTTGTGCTTTTACCTCTTCAACCTTTTCTTCTTGATTCATTGATTTTTCTTGATAGATGCTATTTTCTTGAGGAGGTGTTAGCTCTTCTTGGCTCATTTCTTTCTGGGTATTTGTCTTTTCTTGTAGGTTCATTTCTTCTTGAACCTTGTTTTTCTCTTGCGTCTTGATTGTTTCCTGCTGCTCTATCATAGGTTCACTTTCATCATCAAACCCACTTAATCCATGCTCAGTATCTTCAAAAGAGAGTCCCTTTCCATCTGAAGGAATGCTCGTTTCACCTTTATCACCTTTATTAAATATCTTCTTAAAAAAACTCACACTTTTGCCTCCTAGCTTGTCTTCTTTTCTTCAATATAATGTTTTACATCCTCTAATTGAATAGAAAGAATGGTAGAAACCCCTCTTTCTTGCATCGTTACGCCATATAAGGTATGTGCTCTTTCCATTGTTCCTTTTCTATGTGTAATAACAACAAACTGCATCTGGCTGGATAATCGTTCTAAGTAATCTGCAAAACGTAATACATTGGCATCATCTAGGGCAGCTTCAATTTCATCCAACACACAAAATGGTGATGGCTTGAGTTTTAAGATACCAAAGATGAGGGATATAGCCGTTAAGGTTCGTTCTCCACCTGAAAGCAGTGTCATATTCTGCAATTTCTTACCTGGTGGTTTTGCAATAATCTCTATTCCTGATTCCAAAATGTTTTCTTCGTCTAACAAATTGAGGTAAGCCTCTCCTCCGCCAAATAACTCCTTAAATACCTCTGAGAAATTCTTCGCTATAATCGTAAATTGAGCAGTAAAGATGGCTTTCATTTGCTCCATTAATCCAGATATCATCTGTTCTAATGCTTCTTCTGCTTTTTCAATGTCTTCCTTTTGACGAGATAGGAATTCATAACGGGTTTTGGTTTCTTTATACTCCTCTACCGCATTAACATTTACATTTCCAATCTGCTTAATCATAGAACGTATTTCAGTAGATTGCTTTTTGAGTTCAGAAATCACAATATTGTCTCTCTTATAGGTTAAAGCATGGCTATAGGTAAGTTCATATTGCTCCCACATACTATTACCCCAGTTTTGTTTCTGAAGGGTACTGTTTTGCTTTTTGTTTTCTAAACGATATTTCTCTTCTTTTAATAGGTCAACTTGTTCATTTAGAGCCATCATTTGCTGAGTCAGCTGCTTTTCATCTATCTCCAGCTTAACCTTTTCATCTTCAAGTTGTTTTCTCTGGCGTTTACTTTCCTCAATTTCTTGGTGACCTACTTCAATTTCAGTTTGAATGACTTCATTCTTCTTTAACAAGTCCTCTATTTCATTTTTGTATGCCTCAATGGTACGCTCAATACTTACATTTTTTTCATCATGTCCATCTATATCTGCTTTTAGCTCTGCAATCTGTTCATTGATATAGGCTACATTCTGCTCGGTACTAGAAAGTTGAATGCGTTTATTGGTTAATTCTTTATCCATTTGCTCTTTCGTGTTTTTTGAAAGAGATAGTTGTTTTTCTAAATCTTCTATTGCTACTTGCTCATGAGAAATCGTGTTTTTTAACTCTACTAACTTATCTTTTACTTCCTCTTGCCCTGATTGCAGCGCTTCTATAGATTCCTCTATAGCATTTCTCTCTGTGATAAATTGCAATTGATTATTCTTAATAAGCTTTAATGCTTGGGCACTTTTTTCATATTCCAAACTATAGCTATTTAGCTCGTCGCTTGTTGTCACATAAAGCCCATTGGTTTTTTCGTAATTTACTAAAAGTGCTTCTAACTTTTGTTTGATATCCGCATCGGTACGTTTTTGTTCCTGAATGTCTTGGTTTAAATCCCTTAACTTTTTTTCTAGTTCCTTTATCTCTCTAGAACGTGAAAAAATATTATTGACTTGATTTTTCATGCTCCCGCCACTTAAAGAACCACCGCTGTTAAATACCTCTCCTTCTAAGGTGACGATCTTATACTGGTACCCATATTTTTTGGCAATTCGTGAGGCGTTATTCATATCTTCAACAATGATAATTCGCCCTAGCAGTGATGAGACAATATGACTATACTGCTTGTCATACTCTATCAAATCACTTCCAAATCCCAAAAAGCCCACTTCTTGTACAAGACGATCATTGTTGATGCGATGACCTTCTTTAATCGTATCTAAGGGTAAAAAGGTAACACGGGAAATACCTCTTTGCTTCATGGTAGTAATCATCGCTTTAGCATCATTTTCTGTTTGGGTGACTATATTTTGGATAGCGCCACCTAAAGCAGTAACAATGGCAATCTCATAAGCCTTGGGAACTTCCAGAAGTTCTCCCACAACCCCTATGATCCCTTGCCATTTGCTTACGTCTGTCTTTGCAATCTGAAGTACCTGTTTAACACTTCCAAAATAACCTTCATGTTCTTCTTTAATATGCTGTAACCACTTAAGTTGTCTTTCTACTTCTTTACTATTTTGAATAGAGGTACTTAAGGCTTTTTCACTAGCCATCTTTCTTTCACTTAATGTCTGTTTGTCACTCTCCATTACATCTAATTGCCTTTTTAAATCCTCTAGTTTTACCTTTGACTCTCTTTGGTACTTCTCAAATAGCCTACAGTTCACTTCTTGATGTTGAATTTCACTATTTTGCATTGCAATTTGTTCATTAATTTGACTTTTGCGATATTCCATTTGCTCTTGCACATCATCGCTTTTTTGAACCTCAGCCTTGAAAAGATCGATTTCTCTCATTTTATCAAATAAATTTTGCCTTGAGTCATCA
>JAEXBC010000011.1 GCA_023457875.1 Bacillota bacterium
CTTACCTGGTGCGATATCTCCTTCTAAAGTACCACGAGTGATGTTTGGTTCTTGATTTGGCTCTAAACTTCTAGCCATAATCTTTTGATTCTTCATAGAACTAGAAGATAATTTACAAGATGGAGTATTACCACAGTGGAATCCCATGAATGTATCTTTGTGTGTATAGTTATAGTTTCCTTTGATTTCTCCCTCAAACATATCAGCTGGAACAGAATTGTTAATATCAAGTAATGTAACTGCATCTTGACTAACAACAGTTCCGATAAATTCACTTACTGCTCCGTAGATATCTACTTCACAAGATACAGGGATACCCATAGCTGTTAAACGGCTATTTACATAACATGGCACAAAACCAAATTGAGTTTGGAATGCTGGCCAGCATTTTCCTGCTATTGTGATAAATTCTCTAGAACCTTTGTTCTTTTCAATCCAATCTAATAAAGTAATTTCATATTGAGCAAGTTTTGGTAAAATTTCTGGTTTCATATTACCAGTTCCAAGTTCTGCTTCCATATCTTTAACAACATCTGGAATACGAGGGTCTCCTTCATGTTTTTTGAAAGCTTCGAATAAGTCAAGCTCAGAGTTTTCTTGGATTTCAATACCTAAGTTGTAAAGTTGTTTAATAGGTGCATTACAAGCTAAGAAGTCTTGTGGTCTTGGTCCAAAAGAAATTACTTTTAAGTTTCTAAGTCCAATAACTGCAGCAGCAATTGGCACAAATTCTGCAATCATTTCTGCTACTTCGCTAGCTGTTCCTACTGGATATTCTGGGATATATGCTTTTAAATTACGAAGTTTTAAGTTGTAGCTTGCATTAAGCATACCGCAATATGCATCACCACGACCTTGGATCAGGTTATCGCCAGTTTCTTCTGCTGCTGCTACAAACATTACAGGTCCATCAAAATATTTAGCAATTAATGTTTCTGCAGTTTCTGGTCCAAAGTTTCCAAGATAAACAACTAAGCTGTTACATCCAGCAGCTTTAACTTCTTCTAAAGCTTTTTGCATATCTACTTCGCTTTCAACAACAGTTGGACATTCATAGATATTTCCTTTATAAGCTGCTACAACAGCTTTTCTTCTACTTTCAGATAAACTCATTGGGAAACAATCTCTACTTACTGCAACAATACCCATTTTTACTTGTGGCATATTATTCATGCTATTCATTCCTCCTTGGCCTTTAGCCATCAATTATTTTAATGTTATATTTTCACCTTTTAATCCAATAAATGCACCATCTTTGTCAAGACCTGACTCAGGATGTGCAATGAGCCATTTGTTACGTGCAAATAGCAGCTTGTCTTCTTTGATGGTTTGTTGTTTTTCAATACCAGTATTTGTTCCTTTTGGTAATACCACAACGCATTTAAAGCCATCTTCATTTACATGACAAGGTGCATAGTGAAGTGTGGTTGCATAAACTTCTACTACTGTTCCGGCTGGAACTAAAAAAGCTTCTGCTTTAGCAGTATCATACTCATAATCTTGAGTAATATCTTGCTGACTTCCAAGGATTAGCACCAAATCCGTTGCTGCTATATTAATTTCAGAATCTCTATGGTATTCAAATGCATTTAATGTCTTATTGTGACCATTACAATATCCAATTTGTATAGGCATACCCCCATACAGACTATTCATAACTTTCTCTGCTGATAAACAAGCTTCTAAATCTTTATCCCCAGGGACATAAACTACATCACTTGGTGCATCCATTTTTTCCATGAGCTTAAGAATATCGTCACATTTGAAGTCGTTGATAACTTTTCCATACTTTTGAAAGGATTTATCATTTACATTTTGAATATTCATACTGCCCTCCCTTGTTTAATTAGTTTATTGATTGAACTATATCTTATATATAACATTTTTATGCACAAAGTTCAATACTAATTGGCATTTAAAATGTACACAAATATTGAAAATATATTTTGGTGATATTTATATTCTTCCTCTTTTTTTTAAGCTATGCTAATATAAGCTTATTGAAAAAAGGAGGAGGACAACATCTATGCTTATTGCTAATCAAGAACTGATTCGTGATATCAATTCACGCCTCGTACTCACTCAGATTATAAATCATGGTCCTGTATCTCGTGCAGCTCTGGCTAAGAAACTTGGGCTTACAAAAGCAACTATCTCAGCCATCGTGCAAGATCTTATAGATAAATATTTAGTCGTTGAGTTAGGGAGTGTTAATACCTCCAGGGGTAGAAAACCCATTTTGCTTAGTTTTAATCCCTATTGCGGCTACGCTATTACAATTGATATAGAGCAAGAGTATCTTACCTTTATGACTTGCCATTTAAAGGGTGAGCATGCTAAAGTCATGCGTTATCCTAATAATAAATCTGCAGATGAAATCGTTGATTATCTGGTTACACTTATCGAAGAACAAATAGCCACTTTACCTGCTGCGCCTTATGGGGTTGTAGGTATTTGTCTAGGTATCCATGGGGTTGTTAACCATAATAAGGTCACTTTTTCTCCCTATAGTCCTTACGAGGGAGTTGATTTCGCCGGCTTACTAGAAGCCCATTTTTCTGTTCCCGTTTATCTAGAAAACGAAGCAAACTTATCCATTATTAGCGAAAAGACATTTTGTTATCATTATGCAAATATGGTCGGCATTAGCATTCACTCAGGTATTGGTCTAGGGCTTATTATTAATCATACGCTTTTCTCAGGGTATAACGGAAATGCAGGTGAGCTTGGTCATACCATTGTTGAGGTAAATGGCAAACCATGCCCATGTGGTAATCATGGATGCTTTGAACAATATACCTCTGAGCGTTCTCTTCTTCTATTATTTGCGGAAAAAAAGAATTTACCTAGCTCTACCCTTAAAATGTTAGCAGATGCCTATAAAAACCAAGACGTGGATGCAATAGAGGTAATTGAGCAATTTGTCAAATACATGGCAATCGGTATCAATAATATCCTCAACATCTATAATCCCGATGTGATTGTCATTAATAGCGCCTTGATTGCCAAGCTTCCATTTTTGATTGATGAGATGACTGCTCTTCTGAAAAATAGAATGCGTAATTTCTGTCATCTTATTCCTTCTGGCCTGCAAGATACCTCTATTTTGTTAGGTGGGATTTGTATCTGTATTAAGAATTTCTTGGGCTTGAAAGATCTTAATTTTAAAATAGATCATGTGATAGATCACCCTGTAGTATCTAATGATTAAGATAAATCTACAACTCATCATTATTCTGATGAGTTGTTTTTTTGTAGAAAAATTTTTCTTAACTTTGACAAACTATAAATAATAAATTGATCCAACTTCTATAATTTTAGATGTTTTTAATATATTTATATTGTACAAAATATTTTTTATTAGCGCTAATCTATAAAAGATGGCTCTATACGTAATCATTATACCTCATTTTGACCACAATATACACCACACACTTCGAATAGTTCCATCATATTTTTATTTTAATTAAGGAGGATGCACATGATTAAGGCAAGAAAACCAATGGCATATCTTACCGCTTCAATGATGCTTTTTAGTTCAATCGCAGGGATGAGTTCTACTATTTTGGCTCAAGAAACAACACAAAGCGGCCTCAGTTATAGCTTTGACAAAGACTCTGAAGGTTGGATTGCAAGAGGCGATGCCCAAACCCAGATTAAAACTGAAAGTCAAGGACTTACAAATAAGTCAGGCGATCAATGTTTGTTTGTGACTGGTAGATCACAGGGCTGGCATGGTATTCAAAAAGATCTAACGGATAAACTCCAAAAAGGACAAACTTATACCTTTGGTTTATGGGTTAAATATACAGAGGGTAATCAGACCGAAGAACTAAAACTTACTTTAGAAAACGGTGGCGCTAACCCCTATATCACTATAGCTTCTAACTCAGGCGTTAAAAAAGGTGAATGGACCTATTTAAGTGGTAAGATAGCTATTCCAAATGATATACAAAGCGCTAATGTCTATGTTGAAGCAACTAATCCGACGCTCAACTTTTATTTAGATGCGCTCACTATAGACGGCTCTTTTGAAAGTGCAAATAACACCTCCAAATTAACAACTGCAATCGAGCAAGATATCCCTTCTTTAAAAGATGAATATAAAGATTACTTCAAATTTGGAACAGCTATTTCTTCAAATCACTTAAATGACTTAGAACAGGAGCTGACAGCCAAACACTTTAATAGCATCACCTGTGAAAATGCAATGAAACCTGAAGCTATGCTAGATTATGATGCAACGATTGCATATATGAAGAAAAATGGAAATGATCAAACCCACCCACAGGTAAGTCTATCTGCTGATGCAAGGGCTATCTTAGATTTTGCAAGTGCCCATGATATTCCTGTAAGAGGCCATGTTCTGGTATGGCACTCCCAAACACCAAACTGGCTATTCACCAAAAATTATTCAAAAGCAGCTAACGCACCACTTGTTTCTAAGGAAATTATGCTAAAAAGATTGGAAAACTATATTACGGCTGTCTTCAAAACCTTAGCAACCGAATACCCTGATGTTAATTTCTACGCCTTTGATGTGGTAAATGAAGCGATTAATCCAGATACACCAAACGGACTACGTGCAGCAGCTAAAGTAGCTACTACTTCTGGAGATGATGGTAATAATGAAAATGCTAATCTCTCCATGTGGATGACTACGATAGGTGAAGAACATATTGAAAAAGCCTTTGTCTATGCCAGAGCAGCTGCTAATAAATATCTTCCAAATACCAAACTTGCATATAACGACTACAATGAATGTGACAGCAAAAAATCTGACCTTATCTATAAGCTGTGCAAAAAGCTCTATGACAAAGGCCTCCTAGATATTGTAGGAATGCAAGGACATTATAGCATGACCTCACCAAGTCCTGCTCAATTTGAAGATGCTATAAGAAAGTATGCTTCTATTGGTAAGAACATCGAGATTCAAATTACAGAATTAGACATTACCCAGGCAGATTATTCTGAAGAAAGCTTATTAAAACAAGCTTATCGCTACAAAACCTTCTTTGACATTATGAAGAAACTAGAAAATGAAAAAGCTGCAAATATTACTTCTTGCGTCGTTTGGGGCGTAAAGGATGATGAATCTTGGAGAAGTGACAACTTGCCACTTTTATTTGATAAAGATTATAAGGCAAAACCTGCTTTTTGGGCAATTACCGATGCCAGTAAGTTACCCGTACTATCTCAAGAAGTAAAGGCATATAGTACTGTTAATAACGAGGTAGAGCAAGCTTTCCTTGTTCAAAACGGAACTTTACTTCAATCTTCAGATGGCACTGAGCTTGCCACCTTTAAAGTCGCATGGGACAGTAACAATATCTATGTAAATGTAGTACCTAAAAATAACCTTAAGGGTAAAAAAGGAACAATTACACTATTTGTAGAAGACGCAAAGAAAAATGTTAGCTTAGCAGAAGGCAGTTTCATCAAACTTCCTTTATCCAATAAGATAGCAATAGGTGACAAAATAAGCTTTGATCTCTCTATTCAAGTAGATGGTCAAATAGCTACCTGGAATAATATTGCATATGATGGTACAGCTCAGCCAGATAAAGCTGCCTTTGGTAAGCTACTCATCACATTTACGCCTAAATTGTCAACCGCATTAAAAGGTACGCCTACTATTGATGGCAATATTGATAAACTGTGGGACAATGCTAAAACGATCAATGTCAATACTTTCTCTGTAGGTCAATCTGGAGCTACTGCTACAGCAAAAGCATTATGGGA
>JAEXBC010000012.1 GCA_023457875.1 Bacillota bacterium
GCGGCCTCATAGCGGGCGCTCACACGATCCCAGTTAATCACATTAAAATAGTCATCGATATAATCACCGCGTTTATTTTTGTGCTTGAGAAAATAGCTATGTTCCCAAACATCTATTGGGAGAATAGGAATCATTCGTAATGGAATAGGTGTGGTCTGATTACTGGTTGTGACGATTTGTAAGCGACCATAGGGATTTAAAGCGAGCCATGCATAGCCAGAACCAAAGACGCTATTACCTGCAGCCTTAAGCATGGCTTTTAGGTTATCTGGACTACCTATCGCTTCTTTGAATTTACCTGTAGGCGCCGAGTTATTGGCTGGACCAATCAGCTGCCACATCAAGGAGTGATTATAGTGTCCACCTGCGTTGTTAATGACCTGTGTTTGTATTTCGCTTGGCAGGCGATCAGAAAACAGTAATAGGTCTTCAAGGGTTTGGTTATAAAATGCTGGTCGGTTGGCTAATACCCGATTAAGATTATCCACATAAGCTTGATGAAGTGCATCGTGATGTACACGGAGGGTTTCCTCATCAATATAGGGTTCTAGTGCATTGTAATCATATTCCAAAGGAGGTAGGGTAAAAGGACCAGCTTTTGGAGGAATACCAATGACAGCGTCTGCTAAGTAGAGTGCATTGGCGAATTTATCATTACTGCTGGGTAAATCAAGTGTTATTTGTTCTTCATTAGATAAGATTAATGAAGGCGCTGTTTGAGTGGTGGGCATCACGGTGTTAGTAGCAACTCGTGGGGCATTTGATCTTATTAAGGCGCTTTGCCTTCTACGATTTTTTTTGGCTTGATGTGCACATGAAGACGACAATAAAAGAAGTTTGGTCAAGTTATTCATAAAATATCAACCTCGAGTAACAATTATTTACATTAATATAATATTATGGGCAGCTTGTATTGGCGCACAAAAAAAGTATCATTGTTACGCTTTTATAAGAAGGCGTTAACGATGATACTTTTTGATTGATGCGTCTTTTGTATAAAAAGTTTAAGTGGTGGAGATTAAATCAACGATATAATTCACCTTATTAGGCGTAACCTTCTTATAGAGAACCACTTTATAGGTATGGGTAGCATCCACTAAATGATCAGAGTATACCGTATATTTAATCCCATCAGAACGTCCCATTTGTACGATGGTCACAGGACTAAAGTGGATGTCATCCTTTAAATCATAGGTATCACGATAATATTCATAGAGGGCACGCATGACCATCACATCTAGAGATTTATTGATATCGATGTCTGTATAATGGGTACTTGGATTATACGTTGGCCATACGCACGTATAACTAAGCTGTTTATCATTAAATTTTAGATTGATACCGTCAGATTGGACACTTAACTTTAAAGGATAAGAAGTCAGGTTTTTGCATGAAGGCGTAGGAGTCATGAGATCAAGTTGTCTAAAGGTTACCTCCATTTCAGGTGAGGAGGTAAGAACGTCCTTCATTCCTTTTATCAGCTCCGCCTTATAGCTAGTGCTTGCAAAACTTAAATACTGATTATTCTTAATGGCTTCGTTTACAAGGGTAGTAGCTTCCTTATCCTCTAAGAGTCCTTTAAAAACATCACTAAAGTATCTGTGGGCAGAGGGAATGGTTTTATGTAAGTTATAGGTATCTGTAGTAGAGGAGTAGGGTATCATAGCGTTTATTGAAAGCTTTGTTTTGTCCTTACTGAGTGAATAGGTATACTGGGCAATATCTAAATAAGTAATCGGCACATAAAGTACGTCATTTACAAGTGAAGTTGCTTCGGTAAAGATTGTCTGTTTGCCATTTATTTTTATATTTTTGCTATTGGCAGAAAAAGTAAGTGTTGTACTTTGAAGAGATAAGGTATAATAGCCTTTTTCATCCTGTGAATAATTTGAATAAGTCATTGCAGATAAGTCCTCAAGGGAAATATACAAATGTTCATCTACAAGGCGAGGCGAATAACTGGGTTCATAAGTCATGCCATTTAAAGTCAAAGTAAACTGTGCGTCTGCAAAAGTTGGACAGACTAGCATTAAAAATAGAAATATAAGACATATACTTTTCTTTTTCATAATATACCACCTTTCCAAAGAACATCATAACATAACAATCCAAAATGGTAAATATTTTGTAACAATACTTAATATTATTGAAACAAAAGAGGCTGAACATAAGCCTATAGCCATGTTCAGCCTTTTCTATCAGATGATTAAATGCCTTAATTAGAATGCGTTTTTAAAAGCTCAAAGAAGTTTGGAAAAGAGATGCTCACACATTCAGGATGAAGTAATTGTGAAGGTGTAGCTGCATTGATGGCAGCAATCGTTAAGGCCATCGCAATGCGATGATCATGAAAACTTTCTAACTCGGCACCGCAAAGGGGATAACCGCCCTCAATGATTAAGCCATCCTCCTGTGGTGTAAGGTGCGCCCCCATTTTACTAAGTTCACTATATAATGTATCAATGCGATTGGATTCTTTTACGCGAAGTTCACTTGCATCTTTAATGATGGTGGTTCCTTCGGCAAAAAGCGCTGCAACCGCTAAAGCTGGGATTTCATCTATTAGGGTTGGAATCGTGGCGCCACCAATGGTGATACCATGAAGCTTAGAGGTGCGTATAACTAAATCACAGACAGGTTCATTGCCAATATTTCTTTCATTAATACAGGTAATGTCTCCTCCCATCTCAATAAGCACATCTAAGATACCACGTCGAGTAGGGTTAATGCCAATGTTTTCAAGGACCAATTCGGAGTTAGGCGTAATGAGCGCAGCTACCATAAAGAAAGCAGCTGAGGAGATATCTCCTGGTACTGTAATTGTTGTGGCATAAAGCTCCTTACAAGGCGTGATGGTCACAGTCTTTCCATCACGTTTTAGACAGGCGCCAAAAGCCTCAAGCATACGCTCTGTATGGTCTCTTGAAATAAAAGGTTCAGTTACTGAAGTAGGAGAGTCTGCATATAGACCAGCCAGCAAAATACAGGATTTTACTTGGGCACTTGCAACTGGTGAGTCATAGGAGATACCAGAAAGTGGACCAGGTATAATTGTCATGGGACAAAAACTATCCTCCTGTGCCTTAATAGTAGCTCCCATTTTAGTGAGGGGCGTAATGACCCGCTTCATAGGACGCTTTTGAATAGAGGCATCACCTGTGAGGGTAGTAGAAAAGTCTTGACCTGCTAAAATGCCTGAAATAAGACGAACCGTTGTGCCACTATTGCCGCAATCAAGGATTTGTGTAGGCGTGCAAAGACCATGAAGACCCTTGCCATGAACTGTAACCGTTGTACCCTCCACCTCAATAGGAATACCTAGATGCCTAAAGCAAGAAATAGTGGATAAACAATCATCTCCCATGAGAAAGTTGTGAATGGTGGTAGTGCCTAAAGCTAAGCTACCGAACATGACACTACGATGGGAAATGGACTTATCAGAAGGGATAGTCATGGTTCCTTTTAATTGGGATAAAGGTTGTAAAAGCATAGAAGCCTCCTTAGGTAATTTAGTAATAAAGGGTATAGCGATTCTGAGAAAGAATTTCTGTAGCACGTAGTAAATCAGATTTATTTGCAAAAAGAATCTTAATTACGCCTACATCAAATTCTCTATCACTCATGACACTTAAATTCTTAATATTAATGTGATTTTCACTAAGTAAGGTGGCAAGTTTAGCTATGATTCCAGGCTCATCTTTGGCATCAACATGCAGGGCATATTGCTTAGAAAGATCAGTTGAAGCACCTTCTGTAAAGGTATTGCGATAAATCCTTGCAACATCAAAAAAACTATAAAGTTCCTTTTCATTATCCTGATCGAGAAGATCACAAAAATCCTGTAATATCTTTAAGTAATCTTTAAAGACTTTTTGAATCTGTGCTTTATTGGTTAAACAGATACTCGCCCAAATATCAGGATTTGAAGAGGAAATACGTGTTAAATCCTTAAAGCCGCCGGCTGCTAAGGTGTGTAAATAGGCATTGTCGCCATCATTTGAACGAACAAGATGTACTAGACTGCTAGAAATAATATGTGGCAAATGGCTAATGTTAGCCGTTGCATAATCATGATAGGAAGCAGACAGTATGAGTGGAATACCTCCCATACGTTCAATGAGCTTTTGTAAAATGAAGATAATAAAATCTGGTGTATCACCAAGTGGTGTCAGCATATAGTAGGCATTCTCAAAAAGATGGGCGCTAGAGGCACTATAGCCAAACTTTTCAGAGCCTGTCATAGGGTGACCACCTACGTAGTATAGACGCTTTGGACTAGAGGTAAGCAAACTCTCCATTTCTTTGGTCAGTTGGTATTTGGTGCTCCCTACATCCGTTAGGATACAGTCATCAGGTAAATAGGGTAAAAGCTTTTGAACAACTGAGGCAATATGCTTAACTGGGATACAAATAAATATCACAGAGCAATTCGAAAAGGCAGTGCGAAGGTCAGTTGCCATAAAGTCAATCATGCCATCGTTATAAGCGGTCGTTAAATCTGCGGAATTGGTGTCATATCCTATAATATAACTGTTTTGTACATGAACTTTTTTGATAGCCTTTGCAATGGAACCCCCAATAAGGCCAAGTCCAATAATGCCTATATGCATGATAAAGTCCTGCCAGATGCGACAGAAATGGTTTTTAGCTGCTCCATTAAGCTAGAAAATTCTTGGGGGTTAAGAGATTGAGGTCCGTCTGAAAGCGCTTCCTTTGGATTTGGATGAACTTCAATAATAAGCCCGTCCGCGCCAGCAGCAATAGCAGCCTTTGAGAGTGAAGCAATGTAATCCTTTTTACCAGCAGCATGGCTAGGGTCAACAATAATTGGTAAGTGACTCTTTGCTTTAATAACAGGAATCGCACTGATATCTAAAGTGTTACGTGTAGCTGTTTCATAGGTACGAATACCACGTTCGCATAAAATGACATTTTCATTGCCTTCACTCATAATATATTCAGCAGCATTCAACCATTCATCTATTGTTGCACAAAGACCACGTTTTAATAAGACAGGAAGATTGGTTTTACCTGCTGCCTTGAGTAACTCAAAGTTTTGCATATTACGTGCACCAATTTGAAGAATATCTACATAATTAGAAGCGGTTTGTACCGCAGCAATACTTGTTACCTCACAGATAACAGATAAGCCTGTTTTTGCTTTGGCTTCTTGCATATACTTAAGCCCTTCTTCTTCTAAACCTTGGAATGCATAAGGAGAAGTACGAGGTTTGTAAGCACCGCCACGAAGCACACGGGCACCACCGTTTTTAGCAGCCTCAGCAGACTCAAGTAACTGCTCACGGCTTTCGATGGCACAAGGACCAGCCATAACAATAATTTCAGCGCCACCAATTTGACAATTGCCTAAGTTGATAATAGAAGGGGATGTATGAAATTTTTTGTTGGCTAATTTATAGCTTTCAGTAACAGGAACAATTTTATCTACACAGCTTAATGAAGAAATCATATCACTGTTGAGTCTAGATTTATCACCCACAACACCGATGATCGTTACTTCAGAACCCTCTGATACGTGTACATTTAAACCTGCCTGTTCCACCTGGGTGGTGACATATTGGATATCATTATTGGTGGCAGTTTGTTTCATTACAATAATCATTTTAATACCTCCAGATAAATTTATTTATAATAAATGATGTAATTATAGCATAGTTATTCATTTGTTTAAATTATTATATATATTTTTAATGCTTTTGTATAGGATAAGTTCAGCAATCCACATTAAGAAAAAGTATTAAGAATATGTACTTAAGTAAAAATATTAAGTGAAAATATTTAAGTAGAAGTATTAGTCGGAAGTATTATGTAGAAGCATGATGCGGAAATATCAAGTAGAGGTATGAAGTAAAAAGATTAAGTGGAGGTATTGAGTAGAAATATGATGTACAAATATTAAGTAGAAGTATTAAGTAAAAAGAGCGTAACAGATCCTTTAGTTTTTAGAAAACTGCTTGTTATAGAGGTGTTCAATGTGGCAATAATCAGGAATACCCTCTTTATAGGAAAGCGTGACTTCTCCTTGAATGAGAGGCTTCAAGTAATCTAAAAGCTCCTTTGTAATGTCGTTTCCCTGTGCATTAATCCACTCTCTTGGGACTGTTTTTTCACCATTGGCGATTTGATGGATATCATAGGCGAAGGTTTCTACCTGATAGGGGGCGTTTGCGGTACGTTTGTAGCAAAGCATTTGAGCGGTTTTGCCCTTCTTGCCTTCTAGGACGGCTGCTTTTCCAATCATGATGGCTTCGCTAATATCTGTAAGGGAAGCAATATGGCCGCCAGCTCTTTGAAGGACATTAAGTTCCACAGAACGTACCTTACAGCCAAGTTCAGCCTTTAGAATATTCTCCAGAGTCTTTCCAACACCACAAAGCTGTTTGTGGCCAAAGGAATCAACATGGCTACTAGAAGCAGAAATATATTGCCCTTCACAGTCTTTAATTCCCTCTGATACAGCAATAATGATATTTTTTCGTTTTTGCCTAACGGCTTTGACATCCTTTATGAATTCGTCTATATCAAAAGAAACCTCCGGTAAGTAAATGAGATCAGGAGCAGGACAGTAGCTATTACGTGCAAGTGCACTTGCAGCAGTAAGCCATCCAGCATTACGCCCCATAATTTCTACGATGGTTACAGAGGGGACGTTATAAATATAGGTGTCATGGGCAATCTCTAAAAGAGAGGTAGCCACGAATTTAGCAGCACTTCCAAAACCAGGGGTATGATCTGTAATGGGTAAGTCATTATCAATGGTTTTAGGTATACCAATGACATTAACAGGGAGTTTGTTCGCCTTTGCATAATCTGAAAGTTTAAGAACGGTATCCATTGAATCATTTCCACCTATATAAAAAACGGTTTGAATATCGTGGGCTTTAAAAAAGTCGAATAGGTCATTATAAATCACGTCAGAAAGCTCACAGCTAGGAAGTTTAAAGCGGCAGGAGCCTAAAAACATAGAGGGGGTGTGTGCTAGCTTCATGCACTGCTTTTGGGTCTGAAAAAGCTCGGAAAGATCTAAATATTTACCTTGTAAGAGGCCTTCAATTCCATTTACCATACCATATACCTTGTTATAGGATTGATGCTGTAGTATACCTTGAAGAACGCCACTAAGGGAAGCGTTGATTGCAGCTGTAGGACCACCCGATTGTCCAATGATGCAATTTCCTTTTTGTAATAACATAATAAGCTCCTTTCGAATCATCCATAAAAAATCAATCTCATCTTATCAGAGAAGTTGAAGGAGGTCAATAAAGTGAAAAATTGCATCTAAGAATAAGGATGGCTTGACAAATAAATGATTCATAGTAAAATATGAATTAGTTAATTTAAAATGAGCAAGGCAAAATGGGTATGAGTTCATTTAATGAGTTAGTTTAAATTGAATGATGTATAGAAGCAATGAAAATGCATAGTAGAAGGATAAGAACAAACAGAGAGAAGGTATCACCGGCTGCAAGTACCTTTTTGCAATCTTATTTTTTCAAATTCACATGGGAGCTTTATCTTTGAAGGTAGTAGAGGATAACGGTGGCTACGTTAGAGCTTAATGAGAGTTTATACAGATGTATAAAAATCTGGGTGGTATCGCGGAGATAATAGGCTTCGTCCCTTTTTTGGGACGGAGCTTTTTTGCTTTTGTACATCTTGATGCAAGGTTAAAAAAAGAAAGGAGTATTAAAATGAAAGATAAGTTAGAAATGATTAAGCATAGTGCAACTAAAAGTATTGAAACAGCTGAGACTTTGGCAGCTTTAGAAGAGCTTCGTGTACAATATCTTGGTAAAAAGGGAGAACTGACAGCTGTTCTTCGTAATATGAAGGATCTCAGTAATGAGGAAAGACCACTTATTGGGCAAATCGCTAACGAGGTAAGAGCTGACATTGAGGAGAGTCTTTCTAGTAAAAAAGTAGCCCTTGAAGAAGCACAGCAAAATAAAAAGCTTCAAGAAGAAGTCTTAGATATTACCATGCCAGGCAAGAAGTTAACCATTGGTCATATGCATCCTTTACAAAAAACCTTAGAGGAAGTACAAAATATTTTCCTTGGAATGGGTTATGAAATTGTAGACGGACGCGAGGTGGAAACGGCTTATTATAATTTTGATGCCCTTAATCTAGGAGAAGAACACCCTGCCCGTGATGAACAGGATACCTTTTATTTCAACAGTCATTTAGTACTAAGAACAGCTACTTCGCCTGTACAGGTTCATACTATGGAAAGTGAAAGCTTACCTATTCGTATGATCGCCCCTGGAAGAGTGTATCGTTCTGACGAAGTAGATGCAACTCATTCACCCGTATTTAATCAAATTGAAGGATTGGTTATTGATAAAAACATCACCTTTGGTGACTTAAAGGGTGTGCTTGCTGAATTTGCAAAAGCTTTATTCGGAAATAAAGCCCAGGTGAAGTTTAGACCTCACTATTTCCCATTTACAGAACCTAGTGCAGAAATGGATGTATCTTGCGTGATGTGCGGTGGAAAAGGCTGTAATGTATGTAAGGGTTCTGGTTGGATTGAAATTCTAGGTTGTGGTATGGTTCATCCAAATGTGCTTCAAATGGCAGGCATTGATCCTACTGTTTATCAAGGCTTTGCATTTGGTGTTGGACTTGAACGTATTACGATGTTACGCTATAACATTAACGATTTAAGATTATTCTATGAAAACGATATACGTTTCTTATCACAATTTTAGGAAAGGCGAAAGGAGAAGTAAAAATGAATGTACCAATGTCATGGCTTAAGCAATATGTAGATATAGATGTAGATATAAAGACCTTTGAAGATGCAATGACGATGTCTGGATCTAAGGTAGAGGCAGTAGAAGAAACGGGAAAAGAGATTACAAAGGTAGTAGCAGGAAAGATTATAGAGGTCAAAGCCCATCCTAACGCTGATAAATTACGCATTATGCAAGTAGATATCAAGGGCGATAGAATACTCCAAATTGTAACGGCAGCTACCAATGTACAGCTCGGTGATGTTGTACCAGTGGCCTTAGATGGCGCAACTCTTGCTGGTGGCCTTAAAATTAAATCAGGTAAATTAAGAGGAGAACTTTCAGAAGGTATGTTTTGCTCTGTTGAAGAACTTGGATTTAAAGAAGAGGATATTGAAGATGCACCACATAATGGGGTATATGTATTCCATCAAGAAATAGGCTTAGGGGAAGATGTTAAGCCTTACTTTGGACTTGGTGAACAGGTGGTAGAATATGAAATCACTTCTAATCGAGCAGACTGTTTTAGTATCTTAGGTATTGCTAGAGAAGCTGCAGCAACCTTTAGAAAACCTTTTCATTTTCCAGAAATTAATGTAGAAGAAGTAGAGGGTGATATCAATGCCTTAGCAAAGATATCCATTGAAAACGAAGCATTATGTCCTCGCTATGCAGCTAGGATTATTAAAAATGTTAAGGTAGGACCTTCTCCAAAGTGGCTAAAGGATCGTCTGCTTTCAGCAGGTCTTCGTCCTATTAATAATATTGTTGATATTACTAATTATATGCTGCTTGAATTCGGTCAACCTATGCATGCTTTTGATTATGACAAATTAGCTGGGCATGAGATTCATGTACGTAATGCAAAAGAAGGTGAAAAGTTTATTACCTTATTTGACGAAGAAAAAATCTTAGATGACTCTATGCTGGTGATTGCAGATAAGGAAAAAGCTGTGGCTATTGCTGGTGTAATGGGTGGAGACAATTCTAAGGTGACAGAAGAAACCACAACGATTTTATTTGAATGTGCGAACTTTAATGGCTATAGCGTAAGACAAACCTCTAAAAAGCTAGGAATTAGAAGTGATTCTTCTATTAAATATACAAAGGGTCTTGATCCAAACAATATCACTCTTGCCCTTGAAAGAGCAGCTCAGCTCATTAACCTTACTGGAGCTGGTGAAGTGGTAAAAGGCAGCATTGACTGTTATCCACGAAAGAGAGAGCCACTGACTATTAGTTATGATGTAGAGTGGATCAATCAATTCTTAGGAACAACCATTTCAGTAGAAGAAATGCTTACTTATTTTGAACTTCTAGAATTCAAAACAGATAAGGCAAATAAAAAGGTTACTATTCCTACCTTTAGAAGTGATATTACGATGATGGCAGATCTTGCAGAAGAAGTAGCAAGACTTTATGGATATGACAAAATCACACCTACGCTTGAAAGAGCACAGCCAACTGTTGGACGCAAAAACTTTGAGCAGGAAATATGCGATCAAATCAGGGCTTTATTAAGTGGCTACGGTGTATATGGTGCATTAACCTATACCTTTGAAAGTCCAAAGGTATTTGATAAGCTTTGTATCAAAGAGGATAGTCCATTAAGAGATGTCATGAAGATTACCAATCCTCTTGGCGAAGATTTCAGTATCATGAGAACCACTACCTTAAATGGTATTTTAACATCCCTTTCTACTAACTTTAATAGAAGAGTAGAAGAGGCTGCACTCTATGAAATTGGTAAGATTTACATCAAACAAGAAGGAAAGGCTCCTTCATCAGATGATGTGAAGCATCGCTATGAAGAACAACTTCCACAAGAAATTAAGAAATTAACTATTGGTGCCTATGGTAAAAAGACAGATTTCTTTGGGCTCAAGGGTATCATTGAAAGTCTAATGGAAGTACTTCATATTTCAGATGTAGACTATGAAAGAAATAGTGAACTGGATTATATGCATCCTGGTCGTACGGCGAGCGTTATCATTAATGGTAAATATGCTGGTTTCCTTGGAGAAATTCATCCACAAGTTGCCAAAAATTATAATCTAGATACCAGAGTGTATATGGCAGAAATTGATTTACAGACACTATTAGATGCCATTAACCATGATGTAAGCTATCAAGCACTTCCTAAATATCCATCTACAGCTAGAGATATTGCTATGCTTGTTAAAAAGGAAACACTTGTTGGAGAACTTGAAAAGGTCATTAAACAACGTGCTGGAAAGTTACTTGAAAAAGTTGAGCTCTTTGATGTATATGAAGGAGAGCAAATAGAAAGTGGCTATAAATCCGTAGCCTTTAAGTTAATCTTTAGGTCAGAAGAACGTACCTTGGTTGACGAGGATATCCAAAAATTAATGAAGAAGATTCTAAATGGCTTAGAAATGAACTGCGCAGCAAAGCTTAGAGATTAAACACAAAATGAAGAAGCGCTTACTAAGAGATTTATCCTTAGTAAGTAGCTTCTTTTTTCATATATAAATTTTTTGATGCATTTTTAAAATATTTTTAGGCATACTAGTAATGTTATTTTTATATAAGGAGGTTAGTCATGGAAGAATTATCTGCAAAAGAATTATCAGCCCTTCAAGATTTATTATCTGAGGAAGAACTTCTCGTCAAGAAATTCCAGATGTTAGCTGAGCACAGTCAAGATCCTGAGATTAAACAACAGTTTATGGACATCTCAGCAAAGCATCAAGGACATTTTAATTCACTTTATTCACAATTAAGATAAGGAGGTTCTAAAATGAAAGAGGTTTATACTGAAAAAGAAATTTTAGGTGATGCACTTGCAGCTCAAAAGGCAGCAACTGCAAATTACAATATGATGGCTAATGAATGTGTTCACGATGGCGTGAGACAAGCTATATTAGAAGGCCTTGAACAAGAACATGAAATTCAAGTACAGGTTTTTGACGCCATGCATACAAGAGGCTTTTATCCAACACCCTGTGCTGAAAAACAAAAGGTAGAAGAAGCAAAACAGAAATTTGCACAATGCGTAAAAAAGGCATAATCTAAATGACACATTTTATAAAATAGGAGTAAGTTTTGACTTGCTCCTATCTTTAAGTCCATGGAAGCTTATGGGTTTTTTTGAAGTTTATTTAAACCACTTATTCATTTTTATAATATGCTACAATTCACAAAGACAAAGAAGGCAGTACATATAAAGAAAAAGACTTATCCTTTGATAACGAGAGATATTTTACAAGATTTTTTTGCAAGTTTAATTAGTTTGACTTGCAAAAAGCTAAAAAATGTGTATGATAGTAGTAGGAGTAAATATTTTAAAGCATATGCAATAAGGGGGATATAAACTTGTTAAATTTTGCTACTTGTTCGAAAGAGCAACTCATTAAGGAAAAGCAATTACTTGAAGAAAAATATAATGCGTATGTAGGTGAGAATCTAAAACTGGATATGTCTAGAGGAAAGCCTGCAAGTACACAGTTAGATTTAAATAATGATATCTTATCAACCTTGGAAAGCTATATTTCAGAAGACGGAACGGATGCACGTAATTATGGTGTACTAGATGGTCTGTGTGAAGCAAAGACTTTATTTTCAGAACTACTGGGAATTGCTAAAGAAAAAATGATTATTGGTGGTAACTCTAGTTTGAATTTAATGTATGATTCAATGGCGCGTTTATATATCTTTGGTACCCAAGGTCATACCCCATGGGGCAAACTTGATAAGGTAAAATTCCTTTGCCCAAGTCCAGGATATGATAGACACTTTTCAATCTGTGAGGACCTAGGCATTGATATGATTGCTGTGCCTATGAAATCAGATGGACCTGACATGGATTATGTGGAGGAACTCGTAAAAGCGGATGCAAGTATTAAAGGTATTTGGTGTGTTCCTTTATATTCTAATCCACAGGGTATTTCCTACAGTGACGAAGTGGTAGACCGTTTAGCTTCTATGGAAACAGCTGCCCCAGACTTTAGAATTTTCTGGGATAACGCTTATGGCGTTCATCACATCTATGAAGAAGAAAGTTTAAAAGATATCTTGAAGGCTACCGAGAAGGCAGGAAATGAAGATCGTGTCCTTTACTTTTTCTCTACATCGAAAATCACCTTCCCAGGTGCAGGTGTTTCTTTAATGGCATCAAGCCTTAGCAATATCCAAGAGATTAAGAAGCACATGGGTGCACAAACAATAGGTCATGATAAACTCAATCAATTACGTACAGTTAACTATTTTAAAAATGCAGAGGGTATAAGAGCTCATATGAAAAAGTTAGCAGATGAGCTAAGACCTAAATTTGATATTGTACTCAATACCTTAGAGAAAGAACTAGGGGGTTCTGGCCTATTATCTTGGACTAAGCCTAATGGTGGTTATTTTGTTGCAGTTGATACTTTGCCAGGTTGTGCAAAAGAGACGGTTAGATTAGCGAAAGAAGCTGGTGTGGTATTAACTGATGCAGGTGCAACCTATCCTTATAAAAAGGATCCACAAGATACCAATATTAGAATTGCACCTACTTACCCAACTGTTGAAGAGTTAACAAAGGCAATTGAGCTTTTCTGTGTTTGTGTTAAGTTAGCAGGAGTGAATCGTTTACTAGATAAATAATAGTAGATTATATAAAAGGCTTTAGAGCATAGTTGCTTTAAAGCCTTTTTTGAAGTAAAAGGGACTAAGACGATGCATATTTCATCAAAATAAGGTATGATATAATGGATGTTATGCTATAGGACGTAAGGTTTAATAGTGAAGAAAAATGGAGAAAGGAGTTAAGCGGAGGATGAATCATTTTACGCATTTGCATGTGCATACAGAATATAGCCTTTTAGACGGTTCAGCAAAAATAAATGATTTATTAGATCGTACGAAAGAACTTGGAATGGACAGTCTTGCCATTACGGACCACGGGGTCATGTTTGGTGTAATTGACTTTTATAAAGCTGCAAAGCAAAGAGACATTAAGCCGATTATTGGCTGCGAAGTATACCTGGCATCTCGTACCCATCTTGATAAGGAACCTGTGGATGCCAGGTCCTACCATCTGGTATTATTAGCAGAAAGCAACGTCGGGTATCAAAATTTGATTAAGCTGGTTTCAATAGGCTTTATTGAGGGCTTCTATAGAAAGCCTCGTATAGACTTTGATTTATTGCGTGAAAATCATGAAGGACTTATTGCACTAGGTGCATGTCTAGCAGGACCTGTGAGTAGAAGACTATTAGATGATGAATATGAAAAGGCAAAGGAAGTAGCACTGGAGCTAGAAGAAATCATGGGCAAAGGAAACTTCTTTCTTGAACTTCAAGACCATGGGATGAAGCAACAACAAAAGGTGAATCAACTGACCTTGCGTCTAGCTGAGGAAACACAGATTCCACTGGTAGCAACCAATGATGTGCATTACATTAAAGATGAAGATGCTAAAGCCCACGAGGTACTGCTCTGCATCCAAACAGGTAAAACAATGGAGGATGCAGATCGCATGATCTACGAGGGAGGGCAATTTTATCTTAAGAGCCCACAGGAAATGGCATCACTTTTCCCTTATGCCCAAGAAGCGCTAGAAAACACCTATAAGATAGCCCAAAGATGTGATGTGAACTTTACCTTTCACGAGCTAAAATTGCCTAAATTTGATGTGCCTTCTAATAAAAGTGCAGAGGAATTTCTAAGAGAACGTTGTTATGAAGGACTAGCTAAACGCTATCAGCCTGTTACACCAAAGCTTAAGGAAAGGCTGGAGTATGAACTAGATATTATCATTCAAATGGGATTTGTAGACTACTTTTTAATTGTAGGAGATTTTATTAAGTATGCTAAAGATCATGATATTCCAGTGGGGCCAGGACGTGGCTCGGCAGCGGGAAGCATTGTGGCTTATGCCCTTGAGATTACCAATATAGATCCCATTAAGTATCAATTACTGTTTGAACGTTTCTTAAATCCTGAGCGTGTGAGTATGCCTGATATTGATATTGACTTTTGCTACGAAAGAAGACAAGAAGTCATTGAGTATGTTATCCAAAAATATGGTATAGATCATGTGGCTCAAATTGTTACCTTTGGAACCTTAGCTGCAAAAGCGGTTATTCGTGACGTGGGGCGAGCCATTAATATGCCCTACGCTGAGGTGGATAAGGTAGCTAAAATGATTCCCTATGAGCTTAAGATAACCATTCGTAAAGCCCTTGAGATGAATGACGAATTAGCTGAGCTTTATGAGACAGATGAGCAGATCAAGTATTTGCTAGATACTTCTATGAAGTTAGAAGGCCTTCCTAGACATTCTTCCATGCATGCAGCAGGGGTGGTGATTTCCAATAAACCAGTTATGGAATATGTACCGCTTAATGCAAGTGATGGTGTAGTAACGACTCAGTTTCCTATGACTACTTTAGAAGAGCTGGGACTTTTAAAAATGGACTTTTTGGGCCTTAGAACACTCACTGTTATTGATAATGCAGTTAAGTTAATTAAGAAAAATCATGGAATTGATCTAGACATAGAAAAAATAGATGATCAGGATGAAAAGGTATATGAGCTGATTGCATCAGGTAATACGGAAGGGATTTTTCAATTAGAAAGTGCGGGGATGAAAAACTTTATGAAGGAGCTTGCACCCTCTTGCTTAGAAGACATTATTGCTGGTGTGGCACTTTATAGACCAGGACCTATGGACTTTATTCCTAAGTATATAGAAGGTAAAAGGGACGCAAATAGCATTACCTATACCCATCCCAAACTAGAGCCTATCTTAGAGAACACCTATGGATGTATTGTTTATCAAGAACAGGTTATGCAAATTGTAAGGGATTTAGCTGGGTATAGTCTCGGCAGAAGCGACCTTTTAAGACGTGCCATGAGTAAGAAAAAAGTCGATGTGATGAATAAGGAGAGAGAAATCTTCTTACACGGAGATGGACAGGAGGTGCCAGGTTGTATTAAGAACGGTATAGAGGAGTCTGTTGCTCATCAGATTTTCGACGAAATGATGGATTTTGCAAAATATGCTTTTAATAAGTCCCATGCTGCGGCCTATGCTGTAGTTGCTTATCAAACAGCTTATTTAAAAACCTATTATAAGGTAGAGTTTATGGCAGCTTTGATGACCTCAGTGATGGATGTAACCACTAAAATAGCAAACTACATGGATACCTGCAAAAAAATGAATATCACGATTGTATCACCTGATATTAATAAGGGACACGCCTATTTTGATGTGAAGGGTGAAGAGATTATATATGGGCTAGCCGCCATTAAAAATGTGGGAAGAAATGTGATTGAACGTATTGTAGAAGAAAGGGAAAAGGGTGGTCATTTTAAAAGCCTAACGGACTTTTACAATCGGATGGAGAGCAAGGACACCAATAAACGCAGCATTGAAAGTCTTATTTTGGCGGGTGCCTTCGATGATTTAGGTGGAAGGCGTAGTCAATATCTAGCAGTCTACAAGCAAATTGCAAATGGTATTAGCTTAAGTCGAAAAAACAATATCAGCGGACAAATGGATTTGTTTGCAATTGGTAATCAAGAGATCATAGAAGATAAGGATCAATTGCCAGATATTCCTGAGTTTGACAGTAAAGAGTTATTAAACTATGAAAAAGAAGTATTAGGCATTTATATAAGTGGGCATCCTTTAGATAAGGTAAGAAATGTGCTGGAGCAGTATACTACCATTAAAAGTAATGCCCTTGTAGTAAGTGAAGAGGAAGAAAAAGCAAATATACAAGATGGACAGCGGGTAGTGGTAGGCGGTATTGTCATCGACAAAAAGGTTATTTTTACTAAGCAAAATAAAAAAATGGCTTTTTTAACCTTGGAAGATACCGTAGGGACCATGGAGGTTGTTGTTTTTCCTAACCTTTTTGAGCAGTTTGCCCGTTTTGACGAGGAAAGTG
>JAEXBC010000013.1 GCA_023457875.1 Bacillota bacterium
GTCTAGATGCACCCATCATGAACCCAGGAGATTTGGGTATGATGGAGGCTATATCGGCGTACCGTGTACTCGCGGCTAAGGATCAAGATGCTAAGGATTATATTGAAAAACATACATCAGATGAACAAAAACCAGTCGTATCGAATGCCAATACACAAAGGACACAAATGACGCTGGATTTAGCCATTAAAAAGGGACTTAAAGAAGAAGCCAAGATGGCAACTAAAAAGTGCCTAGAAGGTCAAAAACCTCTAAGCATTATTGAGAAGGAAATAGTTCCTGCCTTAGATGAAGTAGGAAGGCTATATGAAAAGCAAACCATTTTCTTGCCACAACTTATTAAGTCGGCTGAAGCAGCGAAGGGGGCCTTTGAAATTTTGCAGGATAGGCTTACTAAGGAAGAGAATCATGATAATATGGCTAAAACAAAAGTGGTCTTAGCTACGGTTTATGGCGATATTCATGATATAGGCAAGAATATTGTAAAAGTTATTATGGAAAACTATAATTTCGATGTGATCGATTTAGGCAAAGATGTACCTAGCGAGCGCATTATTGAAGCAGTCCAGAAGTGGGATGTAAATGTAGTTGGCTTAAGTGCATTAATGACCACTACGGTAAATAGCATGAAGGACACTATTACAAAGCTTAGAGAAGTATGCAAAGATGTAAAAATCATAGTAGGCGGCGCAGTACTCACACAGGAGCTAGCTGAATATGTAGGCGCGGATTTTTATGCTAAGGACGCAATGGATACTGTACGTATAGCGAGCAAATTATAAGTTATAAAAGAAAATTTTTTAGATTATTTGATTTTAGCATTGCTTTGGTATAGATTAGTATATATAGATAAAGCAGATTTTTGTTACTTTATTGTCAGGTTTATATGAGTACAACGATAAAAACAGATGGAACAAATTGAATTAACCCTAAATATAGTATGTTATAATGGTATGGTTTATACAGGGGGGAAAAGTATGGACAATGAACTCATAAAAAATAATAATGACGATGTTGAATACTTGAAATTGGAACTACAGCAGCAAAGGGGTATGTTATGGCTCTTCGGTGAGATTATGAAGGCAGCCATCAATATCACTTCTTTTAAGCAGCTGATGTCTGTTTTAACGGATATGCTCATGGGCGTAATGGGCGTAACCACATGTTATTTATGGATCAAAAGAGATAAGAGTGAAATTGAGGACTTTAAAGTCTACTACAGGAGTATTGCGCTTAAAAATGAATTTAGAGAAATAAAGCATATGCCATTACCTGTCTGTGTTAAAAATCTTCAAGAGTCCTACACCTTTAATGAAGAGGAGATAAAAGGCTCTTTACTTGAATCCATAGGAGTGCCTTCTTCTCGTCTTGCTGTGCCACTTAAAAATTTTAATGACAATAGTATGTTGGGTGCATTAGTTGTAGAACATGAAGAAAAGAATTTTTTCACCACGAATACGGTAGCTTTTTTTGAAACATTAGCTATATTTATTTCTACCAATGCTCAAAATTCTAGATTACTTCAAAGTGTATCTGAAGAATCTATTACAGACCCACTTACAGGGACCTTTAATAGAAGGCATTTAGAGCCTATGCTAACTGAGCTGTCTAACAATCATAAAGAGATGACAGTGGCTATTGTAGATACAGATAACTTTAAATCAATCAATGATGTTTTAGGCCACATGGAGGGAGATGTGGTGCTTAAGGCTATTGCACAACTTGCTAAGGGTTGTGTGAAAGAACATGGGGGAGAAGTTATACGTTATGGAGGAGATGAGTTTGTCATCTTAATTCCTAGACCTTTAGAAGATGCGATACACATTTTAGAGGAGTTTAGAAAAGATGTGTATTATATTCGTATAAGCTATGAGCTTGCAACACCTATATCAGTAACCCTTGGCGTGTGTGCATATCCTAAAATGGTAAGTAATCCAGCTGAAGCCATTAAAGCAGCTGACAACGCACTTATCAGAGGAAAAGTCAAGGGAAAGAATCGTGTTGTAATGGCAAATGATGCAGATATAGAAATGAGTAAGCCACTAAGATAAAGCATAAGATAAACTAATAAGGAGTTGGAGAAATGAGTAAAATTCGTGTAATGAGTGTGTTTGGCACTAGGCCAGAGGCAGTCAAGATGGCACCACTTGTTAAGGAACTAGAAAAGCATTCAGATATAGAAAGTATAGTGTGTGTCACAGCACAGCATAGAGAAATGTTAGATCAGGTTTTAGAACTTTTTAAGATTAAACCTGATTATGATTTAGATATTATGAAACAAAGACAAACCTTAACAGGTATTACGAGCCGTGTGCTAGAAGGACTTGATAGGGTATTAGAGGAAGCAATGCCGGATATTGTGCTGGTTCATGGAGATACCAGCACTTCTTTTGTAGCAGCCCTTGCGGCTTTTTATAAGCAAATTAAGGTGGGCCATGTAGAGGCGGGACTTAGAACCTATAACAAGTACGAACCATTTCCAGAAGAAATGAATCGTAAGCTTACAGGTTCTTTAGCGGATCTTCATTTTTCACCAACACCTCTGGCTAAAGAAAATCTTTTGAGAGAAGCTGTTAGCGACGTGCATATTTTTGTTACTGGCAATACAGTGATTGATGCCTTAAAAACAACGGTAGAAGAGGATTATACCTTTTCAGTAGAACAGCTTAATGACATTGATTATAAAAATAGACGCGTCATTACAATGACTGCCCATAGGAGAGAAAACCTAGGGGAGCCCTTACAAAATATTTGTAAGGCAGTTAAAGAAATTGTACTTGCTAATAAAGATGTTGAACTGGTATATGCTGTGCACAAAAACCCAGCAGTTAGAGAAGTGGCTTTTGGCATCTTAGGCGATATGGAAAGAGTTCATCTTGTAGAACCGCTTGACCTTAAGGATATGCATAATTTGATGAAACGTTCATATCTAGTGCTTACAGATTCTGGTGGGCTTCAAGAAGAAGTACCTTCTTTAGGTAAGCCTGTTCTTGTCCTAAGAAACGTAACAGAAAGACCAGAAGGTATTGAGGCAGGAACCTTAAAGCTTGCAGGGATAGAGAAAGAAAAAATCTATGAGTTAACCCAAGAATTATTGGATGACGAAAGGTTATATTTACAAATGGCTCAGTCTAAAAATCCCTTTGGAGATGGCGAGGCATCTAAAAGAATTGTAGAAGCCATTTGCTATGAGTTCAAAAAGCAAAGTACAAGGCCAAAAGACTATTGCTATAAATAGTGAATAGCAGTCGAATTTTGGTGATTTATCTCTACACATAGTCAAATGTCATTGAAAAACTCGCAACTTATTAAATAAATAGCTATATTCTAAAGAGAATATAGCTATTTTATTTAATAAATAGTTAAACACTACTTGAAATTTGGTTACTTTTGCTATAAAGTAGAATAAAAAGAGGGAAAAAGGTGGAAAAGGTGAAAAAAAGTTCATGGATAAAAAGCTTAAGCCTAGTTACACAGCTTGGAATTACAATGATTACACCTATTTTGCTTTGTACGCTCTTGGGCGTTTATATTGATGAAAAAGTCAACAAATCCCCCTTATTTACGATTATATTTATTTTGTTAGGTGTGGCAGCTACATTTAGAAATTTGTTCTATTATACAGAAAAACAGATTAAGAAAGAGGATAAACATGAATAAAGCAGTACTAAAGAAAAACTTCATGCCAATTTGTATGACTTTTTTTTCATTAATAATCTATATTATTGGCATACTAATCGTACAGAATAAAATGAGCTGGACATTAGGAGTTTTATTTGGTCTGCTTTTTTCGCTTTTAAAGCTTAAGCTAATGGAAGTAACCTTTGAGAAGGCTGTACTTATGCCGCAGGAAAGAGCAAAAAAATATACTACCATGCATTATATGTTAAGATATGTACTTACAGCTATTGTGCTTATTGTAGCCGCTTTAGAACCTAGTATTCATTTATTAGGCGTGTTTTTTGGACTTGTTTCTATGAAGGTAGCTGCGTATATGTATCCTATCTTAATAGATGATAAAAGCAAGATTAACTAAGCAATAAGAGCTAAGGCTCATTGCATATACATTTTGATGGAAGGAGCGTGACTAAGTGGAGAAGAGCTTTGATTTTGGTGGACAACGTTATATTGACCTTTTTACCACTGCGAGTGGACAAAAAATAGGTATCACTGAAACGGTAGTAAATACTTGGATTATCATGGCAGTGCTTATTGTTATTGCCTTAGTAATAAGACATAAAATGAAGAACTTTAAGGATGTGCCAGAGAGTAAATTACAAAACATTCTAGAGCTTATTGTAGATATGTTTGGGAATTTTGTGGTTTCTACCATGGGACCAGCTGGAAAGAAGTTTGCTATGTTTTATGGACCTTTTATTATTTATATCGCAGTATGTAACTTATCTGGTTTAGTAGGACTTAGACCACCAACAGCAGACTTTGCAACAACACTTTCATTTGCACTCATCACATTTTTCATGATCCATGGATTTGGTATCAAACGAAAAGGGCCAGGGTATTTTAAGTTTTTATTAGAACCAGTACCATTTCTATTACCAATTAATTTAATTGGTGAGGTAGCAACACCTATATCTTTAAGTTTCCGTTTATTCGGTAATATTTTAGGTGGCTCTATTATTATGGGGCTGGTGTATGGTATGTTTCCTTGGATTGTCACTTTCTTAGGTATTCCAGCAGTACTTCATTGTTATTTTGATATCTTTGCAGGTGTACTTCAAGCATTCATTTTCATTATGTTAAGCATGACCTTTGTATCAAGTGCCATGGAATAGGAGTGAGGTGGAGAATGTCAGGATTTATAAGTTTTCTATTTGGTTGGATACAAAATGCAGATCCTAAAGCACTTATTTTAGCGTTTTCAGCAATAGGTGCAGGTTTTGCAATGATTGCAGGAATTGGACCAGGAATTGGACAAGGCTATGCGGCTGGTAAGGCGGCAGAAGCTGTGGGTAAAAATCCAGAAGAAGGTGGTAGGCCTGCTACACTTGTGATGCTTTTAGGAGCAGCAGTAGCTGAGACCTCAGGTATTTTTTCTCTAGTTATAGCGATTATTTTGTTGTTTGCAAATCCATTAGTTAGTAAAGAGGGCGTTGGATTTGTACTTGCGTGTTCAGCGATAGGCGCAGGACTTGCCATGATTGCAGGAATTGGACCAGGAATTGGACAAGGAATTGCAGCGGGAAAAGCAGCAGGAGCTGTTGGAAAGAGGCCAAAGCTTCAAAGTGTTATTCTTAGAACCATGCTACTTGGTCAAGCAGTAGCACAGACCACAGGAATTTATGCACTTATTATTGCTTTATTGTTATTATTTGTAAACATATTTTAGTTAAGGGATATTTAATATCAGGTAAGTATAAAATAAAAAAGTCAAAAACTAACAAAGAAATTAACGAAGGATTAAAGGAGGATTTTAATTATGGAAAATCAACAAATCGATGGAAACGCTCTTATTTTGGCATGTTCAGCAATAGGTGCAGGTCTTGCAATGATAGCAGGTATTGGACCAGGAATTGGACAAGGTTATGCAGCTGGTAAAGGTGCAGAGGCTGTAGGAAGACAACCAGAAGTTCAATCTGACATCGTTCGTACCATGCTTTTAGGTGCTGCTGTAGCAGAAACAACAGGTATTTATGGTCTTGTCGTAGCTATTATTCTTTTATTCGCTAATCCACTTATCACAAAATATCAATCTTTATAATAGGCGAAATGAAAAAATAGTAATATCGACGAGAAAGGAGGGAGCTTCCCTTTGAATACATCATTTATTACATTGCTAGCAACAGAGCCAGGTAGAATTATTGGCTTTGATACCCAGTTATTAGTAGACTTGGGCTTACAATTGACGTCTACACTCATTATTATTTTAGTTATGTATAAGCTATTATTTGGCCCCATGACAGCCTTTCTTGATAAGAGAAAAAATAGCATTGCCAAAGATATTAATGATGCAAAATTAACTAAAAAAGATGCAGACCAGTTAAAATTGGACTATGAGCAAAAACTTGCTAAGATTGATGAAGAAGCAAGCCAAATCCTTAAAGAGACAAGGGCTAAAGCCTTAGCGAGAGAAGAACAAATCTTGCAAGAAGCAAAAAAAGAGGCTGATAGTATCAAAGAAAAAGCTTTAAGTGATATTAAGCTTGAACAGGAACGTGTGAAGGCTGAAATGAAACAACAAATGATTGAGCTATCTACTATGATGGCAAGTAAATTTGTTGTAGCATCTATAGATGAAGCAAAGCATCACCAAATCATTGATGAGATTATTGAAGAGATGGGGGATGTACAGTGGCTAAATTAATTGCAAAAAAATATGCTACTGCCCTATTTGAGCTGGCTGCTTCTGAAGGTCTAGTGGAGAAATATGAGCAGCAGGTGAAAGCTATATACACGGCCCTTCAAGATGAAACAGATTTTATGGCAGTCTTGAAAGATTATAAAATTACTTTGGAAGAAAAAGTTTCTTTAACTGAAAAAGTATTTTCTGAAAACACAATGTATCCTATTGTAGGACTTTTGGTTCTTTTAATCAAAAAGGGTAGACAAGATAGTTTATTAGAAGTACTTGATACATTCCTTGATATGGTAAAGAAGAGTTCAGGTATAGTTAAAGCTGTGGTGATATCAACATTGCCGCTTAAATCAGAACAATTACAAAGGGTTAAAGAGAAGCTTGAAGCAAGCACAAAGTGTCAAATTGAACTTGAAACAATTATAGACAAAAGTATTATAGCAGGACTAGTGATTAGAGTTGGCGATAAAGTTGTTGATGCCAGCATAAAAGGCGAAATGCAAACTTTAAAGAAACAATTATCTGAGCTTAGACTTGCATAGAAAGGGGTGTAGTCAGTTAATGAATCTGAGACCAGAAGAAATTAGTAGTATTATTAAAGAGCAGATTAAAAACTATAAATCACACCTTCAAGTGGAAGAGGTTGGTACGGTCATTACAGTAGGTGATGGTATTGCACGTGTACATGGATTAGAAAAAGCCATGTCTGGAGAACTTCTTGAATTCCCAGGTGAAGTTTATGGAATGGTTCAAAACTTAGAAGAGGATAATATTGGTGTTGTACTTTTAGGAACAGATCAAAATATTAAAGAGGGCGACACTGTAAAATTAACAGGAAGAGTTGTAGAAGTTCCTGTTGGTGATGCACTTATGGGCCGCGTTGTCAATGCTTTAGGTCAAGCTATTGATGGTAAAGGTCCAATTAATACTGAAAAATTTAAACCAGTTGAACGTATTGCTCCTGGTGTTATCGATAGAAAATCTGTAGATACACCTCTTCAAACAGGTCTTAAAGCACTTGACGCGATGGTGCCAATAGGACGTGGACAAAGAGAGCTAATTATTGGAGATAGACAAACAGGTAAGACAGCTATTGCTGTAGATACCATTATCAATCAAAAGGGCAAGAATTGTTTATGTATTTATGTTGCGATTGGTCAGAAAGCATCAACTATTGCACAGCTTGTAAATAATCTTGAAAAAGCAGATGCGATGAGCTATACAACAGTTGTTGTTTCAACAGCCAGTGATGCAGCACCGCTTCAATATTTAGCACCATATGCTGGTGTAACCATGGCTGAAGAATGGATGGAACAGGGCAAGGACGTGCTTATTGTATATGATGATTTATCAAAGCATGCGGTAGCTTATCGTACCATGTCATTGCTTCTTCACAGGCCACCAGGACGTGAAGCTTATCCTGGTGATGTATTCTACTTGCATTCTCGTCTTCTTGAAAGAGCAGCTAGACTTTCAGATGCGCTTGGTGGTGGCTCTATTACAGCCCTTCCAATTATTGAAACACAGGCAGGAGATATTTCAGCATATATTCCAACGAATGTTATTTCTATTACAGATGGTCAGATATTCCTTGAAACAGAGTTATTTAATGCTGGTGTTAGACCTGCTATTAATCCTGGACTTTCTGTATCACGTGTTGGTGGTGCTGCCCAGATTAAAGCAATGAAACAAGTAGCAGGACCTATTCGTACAGAGCTTGCTCAATACAGATCACTTGCAGCCTTTGCTCAATTTGGTTCGGACTTAGACACAGCTACAAAGAATGCTCTTGCACAGGGTGAGCGTATTACTGAGGTGCTTAAACAAGCTCAATACGCACCACTTAGTATAGAGCATCAAATTGTTATTTTGTATGCAGCAACGAGAAAGCACCTGATGGAGATACCACTTAAAGAAGTTTCTAGATTCCAGCAAGAGCTTTTTGAGTTTGTGGATACCAAATATCATGATACACTGTTGGAGATTGTAAAACCAGAAGGTCTCACAAAGGAATTGGATGAGAAATTAAATAACATTATCCTTGAATTCAAACAAGGCTTTAAGGCCGAATAGAAAAGGGGTGGAGAAAGATGGCTTCTTTGCAAGATATTAAAGGGCGAATCCGAAGCATCGATAGCACGAAAAAAATTACAAGTGCAATGAATCTTGTTGCTACCTCAAAGCTTAACAAAAGTAAAGAGGCAGCACTTAGAACAAGACCCTTTTTCAATAAGATTTTGTCTACTATGCAATCTATTGCAGCTAACGCTAAAGGACAAGGCTCCCCTTTTCTAAAAGCAAATGGCTCTCATGTAAAGGCTTATATTACATTAACTAGTGATAAAGGACTTTGCGGTGGCTATAACTCAAATATTTGTAAGCTTACCATGAATGATATTACAGATAAAGAAAATGCCGAGTGTATTGTGGTAGGTAAAAAAGGCATTGAGCAGTTTAAATCAAAAGGCTATAAAGTAGCTAAAGCAATTAGTGATATTTCAGAAGCACCAACCTATCAAGATGCAAAAGAAATAGCAATGTATGTAACAGATAAATTTTTAAAAGGTGAAATTGGAGAAGTTTATTTAGCCTATACGAGTTTTAAATCAACTCTTCAACAAGAACCACAAATGGTGCGTCTTTTACCACTAGATATAGAAAAAATACCAAACGAAAAAAGTGAATCTAACGAACCAAGCGATCTTTTAATTTATGAGCCATCACCTGAAGCCGTACTTGGATATATCATTCCAAGATACGTAG
>JAEXBC010000014.1 GCA_023457875.1 Bacillota bacterium
CTGCCACACTTACTGGATACGCTTCGATTGCCATGTTTAGCCACCTTTACGCCTGCCGCTGCTACTACAAAGGCTGATACGGTAGACACATTAAAGGTATTGGTGCAATCACCACCTGTTCCTACAATATCTATCAAATCTCCTTCACCATTTAACTGAAGGCATTTTTCTCTCATCATTTTAGCACTGCCTGTAATTTCCTCGATGGTTTCGCCCTTCATACGAAGTGCAGCTAAGTAGCCACCTATTTGGGCATCTGTGGCTTTTCCGCTCATAATCATATCCATGCTAGCTGCTGCTTCTTCAACACTTAGGTTTTGTCCCTCAATCACTTTTTGTATGGTTTGCTTCATATTCTTACACCTCCAAAAAATTTTTAATCATGTTTTTCCCTGTTGGGGTTAAAATAGATTCCGGATGAAACTGAAGGCCAAAGGTCAAATCCTCTTTGTGCCTTACTGCCATGATTTCACCCTTCTCATCCTGTGCTGTAACAATCAAATCCTCAGGTAAGCTTTGGGGCTCTACAATAAGTGAATGATACCTTCCTACCACTACCTTTTCTGGTAGGCCCTTAAACAGTGGGCAACTGGTATCTAAACTAATTTCACTGACTTTACCATGTAAAATCTCACTGGCCTTGACCACTTTTCCACCGAAGGCCTCACCAATGGATTGATGACCTAGGCAAACCCCAAGTATAGGGATTTTTCCACTAAAATGCTTAATAGCACTCAGGCTAATACCTGCGTCCTTGGGATACTTAGGTCCTGGAGAAATAATCAGATGCGTAGGCGCCAGCTCTTCAATCTCAGAAAGGGTGATTTCGTCATTACGATAAACGTTAATATCTGTCACAAATTCTCCCACAAATTGATATAGGTTATACGTAAAGCTATCATAGTTATCAATGATTAAGATCATATAATCTCCCTCGCTTTCTTCATCGCCTCAAAAATGGCGGTAGCTTTATTAACAGCCTCTTGATACTCGGTTTCAGGATCAGAATCTAGGACAATACCTGCTCCTGCCTGCACATAGGCAACCCCCTCTTTTTTCACCACAGTACGAATCGCAATACAGGTATCTAAGTTGCCATCATAGCCGATGTACCCAATAGCACCTCCGTAAATCCCTCGTTTTTCTTCCTCTAGTTCTTCAATAATCTCCATGGCCCTTACCTTTGGGGCACCAGAAAGGGTTCCGGCTGGTAAAATGGAGGCGATGGCATCCACTCCCCCTAAGCCCTCCTTTAACTTTCCTGATACCACGCTTGTAATATGAGTCACATGAGAAAACTTCTTAAGCGTTAAATAATCTGATACCTTAACTGAGTTAAAGGTGCTGATTTTGCCAATATCATTTCTTCCTAGATCCACCAACATATTGTGCTCGGCTAATTCCTTGGGATCGCGAAGGAGCTCTTCATCTAATTTTTGATCCTCCTCCTCTGTTTTTCCCCTAGGTCTAGTTCCTGCAATAGGCATTGTAGAGACTATCCCATCTTCTACCTTTACCAACATTTCAGGAGAGGCTCCTGCTAACTGCAAATCATCAAATTGCATCAAATACATATAGGGTGAAGGATTGATGGTGCGAAGGACACGGTACACATCAAACAGGTTACTTTCTAACTTTGCTTTAAACACCTGTGAGTACACCATTTGGAAGATATCCCCCTCGGTAATGTACGCCTTTGCCTTTTCCACCTTATCCTTAAAGGCTTCTTTCGTGGTGTTACTTACAAATTCAATATTTTCTTCAAAACGTACTGTTCGCCTTTTTGTCGGCCTACTAATAAAGTCTACCAACTCCTTAATCCTCTCTTTTGCTTCCTCATAGGCTTCCTCAAGACGGGGGGCCTTTGCATCAACATTTACCATCACAATAATCTTTTGTTTGATATGATCAAAGGCAATCATTTCATCAAAGAACATCAGCTTAATATCTGCAGCATTTAATGCATCCTTGTTATTTAGTGAAATATGCTCTACATATTTTACAGTCTCATAACCAAAGTACCCCACCGCGCCACCTGTAAGCGGAGGCAGTTTTTTGTCCTTTGGTGCTTTGTACTTAGACATAATCTCCTTTAATGCAGCTAAGGGATTGCCCTCTATACTTTTCACTTCCTCCCTCGTGGCATAAAAGCTTTTTCCATCCTTTGCATAGAAGCTGGCTCTAGGATTAAAACCAATAAAGGTATACCTCGCTATTTTTTCTCCACCCTCAATACTTTCTAACATAAAATAACGGTCATACTCCTCCTTGATACGACTCACTAGAGCAATAGGCGTTTGAAAATCCATATACATTTCTAAGCTTACTGGAATCTTGTTATATGTCTTTGCTAATTTTTTTACCTCTTCAATTTTTGGATAAAACATATACTTCTCCTCCTTATCACTATTATTAATGGCTTTTGCATAACCTCATTTGTCCTTTGGTATTTTGGCAGCAAGTGAAGTAAATCAAACTCTGCTGTATTTTATGACCATTAAAAAACGCCCACCCTTGATAAAAACATCAAGGGTGAGCGTATCATAAACGATGCCCACGGTACCACCTTGTTTCGTATGAAAAATCATACGCACTTATGCAGAATGCCATCACATTCCTCATCTCTAACGCAGATGTAACGTCATGAAATACTAAGCAAGCTAAAGTTTGCTTTTCATCATGCCCTCAGGAGTCCATTTGTCTAACTCGTTTACTGCTAGGCTTTCACCACCCCTAGCTCTCTGTAAGTGCGTCATTAGTTTTATCTCTCCCTCATAGGTTTGAAAGAGTTTATTAAATTAATAATTACTATACAGTACTTTTTTTCATAAATCAATACCTTTTTTAAATAAATTGTATTTATTTTTTAGAAAATAATAAACATACCAAATCTAAAGAAACATATGCAAATTTCCTCCACGCCCATCAATCTTTACTGTCAGGCACATTATAAATATCCGAAAACTCTATCTTACACTTGTCAGCCTGCATCTTATAGGGCATTTTAGTAGCCTCCACTGCTCCATTTCCAACCACAATAATCGGAAGTTCTATGATAAAGGTGGAGCCTTTGTTAACTTGGCTTTCTACGCGAATACTTCCCTCATGCATTTCTACAAACGCCTTCGTAATGGCAAGTCCTACCCCAACGCCTTCGCATTTTCTTGTGAATAAATCATCCACTTGCCTAAAATAAGAGAATATCTTCTCGCACTCCTCCTCAGGAATGCCTATACCATCATCCTGAACTAAAATAATCAGCTTATTGTGCTGCAGTTTTAATTCAACTAAAATATTGCCGCCAGAATGAGTATACTTCACCGTATTAGACAAAAGATTAAGCATGATTCTTTCCATCATTTCGATGTCGCAGGCCATAATTAGCTCTTCAACATCCGTATCAAAGGTAATATGAAACGTTTTGCATTTGATAAAGGTCACCACTGACATGGTGATTTCCTCAATCACACTAACCACATTGCAATTGACAAGCTTTGGCTTAAAATAACCAGAATTTATCCTCGTAATATCCAGCAAATTATTCATCAAACGCAATAAGCGATACATATTTTGCTTAATAATACGACGTCTCTTGTCCATTTTTAGGATATCTTTTACCTTTTTCTGCTCCTCCGATAAGAATTGTTCATCATAATCAATAAGCTGAAACATACTCATAATAACGTTAATAGGCGTTCTTATTTCATGAGATATATTCGAAAAAAATTCATTTTTCACCATTTCAAGTTGCTTTGCCTCTTGATAGGCTAAACGTTCTGACTCAATACTCTTTTCCATCGTAACGTCCTTACCAATAAAAAAGTACACCTTACTATTTTTGTTATACTGCAATGTAATTTCAAGCCACCTATAACTACCATCCTTACAAAGAAATCTGCAAGTAAGCTTCACAACCTTGTCACTATGGTCTAGTCGATGATGCGTTTCCCTGATTTCTTCTCTATCTCTAGGATGAATTATATTTTTTACATCAAAGGTCATAAACTCCTCTTGATCCCATCCCAAGACAGAGTGCACCCCGCTACTAATCTCCAGGATATGAAAGTTCTCATCCGCAATACCCGTTAAATCAGTAGACAATCGCATAAATACTTGTTGTTGCTGCCGTAGCTGCCTGTATCTTTCAAAAGCTTCTTTGTAAGCTTCCTTGTAAGCCACTTCATCCTGACGTCGATCCATGATCAAAAAGTAGGCTTCCCCCCATTCCCAATGCTGCTTCGCACACTCCATTTTGACACTTAATCTTTCTTCATCCTTTCTAATAAGTTCCAAAGGCAAGGCATTTTTTATGGCATATAGTAAATAGGAGATATCCCACTGGAAGTTTTCTGCGTTTATATTCACCACTTCTTGAATAGGTTTACCTATAAGCTCCTCTTCCAAATAAAGTAATTCGGATAAAAATATATGATTGCAAAATTGAATCATTCCATTTAAATCAAGAATGACTATTCCCTGATTTAACTTATCCAGGAATTGTTTCATTTTCCTCGCTCCTTGTATATCTTCTATTTTCTTCAATTTGCCCTACTCTTTATCATAATATGATTAGACCCCAAAAACAGGTGTTTTTAAAGTCCTAAATTTAAAAATCTCATATACAATTTTAATCACATCAGTGAAATTACCTATAAATGTATATAAGTATGTATTTAAAATGCAATTAAAGCATAAGACGCCCTTTTTACCTAGATATCTTAGCAACTTATTGAAGTTATATGCCCCAACCTTGAAGCTAAA
>JAEXBC010000015.1 GCA_023457875.1 Bacillota bacterium
TACTTACCATTGAGGGTTATGTGGCAAGATGAAGTAGAAAAGTGCAAAAACCTAGGATTAAATCTTATTGTATTAGGTGAGGGTTTTTATCTTATTTATGATCAAAAGAAAAAAATTAATGCCCTACGAGATCAAATAAAAGGGTATGTGATGCCCAATTATACCCTACCTATCGTATCACCTTGTGAGATAAAGACTGTTATTTGTTCAGACAAGGTTTGTGAAGTGAATCAAGAATTAAGGTATACAGGTAAAAATGTGTATATTGGTATAGTTACGGTAGAAGGCATTGATTATACCCATGAGGCATTAAGAACTTCGGATGGACGTACAAGAGTGACTTGTATTTGGAAACAGCTAGAAGCAGATCAAGGAATCTATGAGAATGAGGAGCACCTTAATCAGCTAATCAGTGAAAGCCATAGACAGTCATCAAATACCTTTTCAGAAAAGCAAAAAACCTATAGTGAGTTACTTGCCTTATCAGGGGGGAGCACTAAGGCGTCACCTCAAATGGCTTCTGAAGCACAGTTTTTAGTGGCCCAAATTAAATCAGCACCAGAAAAACTACAATATCTTTATGGTGGAATGCCTCATCCAAGCAATGCTTTATTGGCAGATATACTGATTGGAGCAAGCAAGCTAATAGAGTTAGCCATGCTGAATCATAAACCACTGGTGCTTTATTTACCTTATATGCACCATCTAAGTGCTCATGACGCAAGTGATTTTTATGAGCAGATTTTAGAACATTTAGGTAAACAACCAGGCTGTGTGATTGTTACCCCTACAGGTGAGGAAGCAGATAAAAGACATCATCAAGACTTGATTGGTCAAGAACAGCATACAAAAGGCATTAGTCTTAAAGTAAGTCAAGAAAAGCAGAATGTTGTGGGTATGATTTTTATGGGAGAAGTTGAAGAACCTACTGTAAGTCTTTGCGTAACATCCCAGAAACACGCCTCCGTCGCCCTTGATGAAAAAGGAATCTATAAGATTTCAGATGCTACGATATATACGAATGGCATACAAAGGGATTTTTACAATGGTCAGCAAAAGCTTTTTTTTCGTATCGAAAATATGCCACTGGAAGGCTGTAAGTTAAGCATACAAGGAGAGCACAAGGAAAAATCGCAAAGTCAAATATGGCTTTCACAGACATCACTTAATCCCTATGTTTATATGGAACCAAATAGTAGCAGTGGCACCATGAATGCATTGGGGACGCCAGATAGTATTATTAGTGTAGGGGGCTTTGATGAACAAAACCAAGTGATGCTTGTGGCATCAGGTAGAGGAAATGCTAACAATGAAAGGCAAAAGCCGACCTTTGCAATGCAAGCAAGAAGTAGTAATAGGCAAATGGAAGGAACAGGTGTGGCAGCGGCTTATATGGTAGGCCTACTAGCTTGTTTATATGATAAGTGGCAGGTGGAGGAGGGTTATCCTTATGTAGGTGCAAGGGTAATAATTCAGCATTTGCTTAAACAGGTTAGTCAAGGAGATTTGCATGATTATCCCAATTCCAGAGAGGGTCATGGTATGCTAGTGAACAATAAGCTTAATCAATTATTTTGGAATCTGTTCTAGTAAAGGAAAAGCGGCTTAGATAAGGGGGTGAATTTTAGATGGTCCGTAACAAATTAGGCGCAGCCTTACAGATTGTACTTCGATATGAGAATTTACTTACACCTGAGGTAAAAAGCTTATTTATTGCAAATGAACAAGCTCAGATTTGGGAACTCATCATGATGTATGGAGGGAGTCTTTCAGACATTTTAGAAGGAATGGATATGGAGATTTATGACTTGGGAGGGGGCTTTGCGCAAGTTTTTATTTCAAAGTTTGCAATTGGGGATTTATCTGATAAGCCATCGGTTGTTTTTTTAAATACGCCTATAATAATGAAGTTTATTAGTGTTGGTCTAGGTAATATTTGTGCAGCAGGATTAGCTACTCAGGGGGGGAACTTTACTGTAACTGGTGAAAATGTATTGCTCGGGGTAGTGGATTCGGGTATTTATTATCAGCATCCTGATTTTAGAAAGGATGATGGTACGACGCGAATTCTTTATCTTTGGGATCAAGACTTACCAGGTACACCACCAGAAGGATTTTCAGGAGGTAGGGAATTTACAAGTGAACAAATCAATGTGGCCTTAAGTTTACCAACCCAAGAGGAACAACTTGAAAGGGTTCCTTCTATAGACGTTTTAGGACATGGTACGGCTATAACAGGGATAGCAGCTGGAAATGGAAGGGGGAGTGTAGGTAGAATAAATATGGGCGTAGCACCAGATGCTAAGCTTATTATTGTTAAAGCAGATAAGCAGTTAGGATTAGGTGAGAGATGGATAAGGGATATTGATGTTATGAGAGGCATTAAGTATATTATCGATAAAGCAGCTGCACTAGATTTGCCGGTGGTTATTTTATTAGGCTGTGGTCAATCCCTTAACAATCATAGTGGAGAAGAGGCTTTAGATTTATATATTACCGCTATTGCAAGATCCACTAGATGCAATTTCGTTGTGGGAACAGGCAATGAAGGGGATCGAGGAGGCCATGTGAGTGGCAAATTAGCACAACAAGAGGAGATAGATAATCAGCTTTTAATCGAAGATAATTTACGAAGCTATGGGGTGTGTATATGGAGTAGCTTAAGTGATGATTTTGAACTTGTGATTCAATCACCAACAGGTGAAGAGACAGAAGCCTTAGGTATACTTACACCTAATCGAGCCTATTTATTCGACAATACTGCTGTACTTGTAAACTTCACAGAAACACTTATCAATATTAGCAATCGGTTCATAGTGATTTATTTTCAGGCACAGGGCCAAGGCAGCATTGATAATGGTTTATGGCATTTGACCTTAAGAGGTAAAAAAATAGTAGAAGGTAATTATCATATGTGGGGAAGCATAGTATCTCAAAGGGATAATCGGACCAGATTTTTAAATCCTACCTTAGATACGACGCTTACATCTCCATCAACAGTTCGTGGTGTCACCAGTGTGGCCACCTATAATGGGCAAACAGGACAGCTGGCTGTGTCTTCTGGGAGAGGTTATACCTTAATTGAGCGCATTAAGCCTGACATTGCTGCTCCCGGGATAAATATAACTGTACCCTCTAATGAACAAGGTGTTCTCTATACAATGCTTTCCGGAAGTAGCGTTGCAGCTTCATTTGTGGCAGGAGCATATTTGATATTGCTCTCATATGGCATCTATCAGCTTGGAAATCCTAATTTGTTTGGAGATGTTCTAAAATCCTATCTTATTCGTAATGCAAGAAGACCTATTCAAAATGCACCTTATCCTAATAATAGATGGGGATATGGTACCTTATGTGTAGAGGCAGCCCTAAATGATATGAGAGAAGTAGCTACTCAAACAAGTTAGGAGTGAAACGATGGAGAATAAAACAGATGCAACACTACAAATACTCAGCATTGTACCTCGAGCAGAACTTTTGGCATCACCAGAGTACTTGGCGGTATTAGGATTTAACCAGAGTGGAACATGGCAAGTTCTTGTAAAGTATCATGGTGACATTGAAGAGGTGGCAAGAAGAGAGCAAGGTGTAGC
>JAEXBC010000016.1 GCA_023457875.1 Bacillota bacterium
CTCACGGTGAGTAACTTACTCACCGTGAGGACGATTCTTTTAGTCTATTTATCCCTAGGTTTAAACAATCGTTTCTTCTTGACTATACTGAGAGGATGTTTTTGCTAACATAAACATAGTTTGCCACTTAGAAATTGATTTCTCTTTTCTGGGATGTTTGAGCCACTTATTATTGCCTGTTTTAGCATCATAAAGCAATACTCCAATATTAAATTCAACAAAAGCTTGCAGATTTTCATGCAATACTTTCTCTTTTTCAAGAGGGAATACCACAACAGAGTAGTTTGCGAATGCTTTGTATTGTAATGCTTGGAACATCGCTCGTTTCCAATTTGAAAGTTTTAATTCAAAAGCCCAAATATTGTCTTGAGGGGCTGTATTTTGAAACGAAATAAAAAAAAGGTTGTTTTTTTCAAAAATATAGTTACTTGCAGTTAATTCTTTAAGCGTGCGATTCAGTGTAACGCCAGATAATTCAGTCTTGCTTTTAAGGTACATCCTGCTTCGCCCTGCTTTGTGTTTCAACAAAGAAAGAACAAGGCTACTACTTTCAACGGAACTGATATTTGCAAAATCATAACGTCTGATAAAATCACCAGATGTAAGCCCTACAAAATCAGCTATTCCTTGCTGGCAAATTACCTCTCGATATAAAAGGTTGAACTTAGGAATTCCTTTTATTAGATTCATTTTCAGCGTCAGGTCAAATGCCGTTGCCATCTCAAGTTCTGAAATTTCGCTCATAGATTTTTACACACCTACTTGGTCACGAAAATCACTAATTGCTGCAAGCCAAATATTTAGATGGCTGTTATTTGATTTACCGTCCAATGAAGGAAACCTTTCATTTATTGTACGATATACTTCTGATGCCTGCAAAATTTTTCCTGTTAAATAGTTCAACTTTGTTGGCACAGATGGTAGTGGTTCTATATCATGTAATAAGTTGTTCAAAACATGCCAATTATGCAGACAACTTACTTCGTCTGTCCAACGGGCATCATCCATTGTAGGCGAGACGATATTGTTATAGGGTGATTCTGTCATAATTTGTGGAGAAATCCCCATACGATTTAATGTTGCTATTTCTGGAACTAACAACAATGAACTCATCAGGATACCTGATGTATAACGTTTTCTTGGTCTACGTCCACCTGTTGAAGGACGAAAATTTGACTCAGAAAACATTTTAAGGTTATTGTACCAACCGCAACAGAAATCCGGATGTCCTACGGTCGCAAATAAAACAGACAGCAAATCGGAATATCCTATTATAACATCAAAGTCATTTATTTCAGAGAGAATATAAATAAACTTCATAATATTGGCCAATGCTGGCGAGTTGACAGAAGTTGTCTTGTCTGTGCTATTAGAGCGTTCAATAATAATATAAAACCCCTTGGTATCAAGAAGACTTATTACATTCAAAAATTCCTCCATTGCAGTAGTGTTGCGAAAAGCATTTTCATGTATGCACAATGAAATATATATATCAGAGGTATCTACCGCTCCAATAGACTCATATGCTAAAGAAATAGCTGTTTGACTTTCACGCCCATCAAAATTATCAAACGCTATGGTAGGCGAAAAAAAAGCGCTTAAATTTAAGGAACGTTGAAAGCCAAGAGCAGACTGAGTAAAATCTCTTAAATTAGTAGGAATGGATAGAGAAGATCTCGTTAACCCTTCAGTATAATATGGGTATTCAATTAGTTTTCCAGCCGTAACTTTACCTTGCAATCCACAAATATAAAACTGTGGATCAAAATATACTTTTATCCTTGGAAATTTGGTATTCAATTCTGAGGAATAGTCAATTAATTTTTGAGGAGACTCAGCTTTTGGACTTAATATAACACCTGCCAAATCACCAGATGTAATTGCTTTTTCGATTTTATTTGATTTTCCATAACCATGTTGCGCAAATAAGCTCATGACTCTACCCCCAATTCTACAGATGTTTTTCTAAATTCGTCTAACAGCAACGAACATTTTCGATAGCGACCACTAGGCTGTTTGCTTAGTAATCGGCAAATAATATCACTAAGAGATTTTGGAATGCTTGGATCAACAGTATTCGGTGCGATAATCGGTCGGGAATTGATTCTTAAAAATAATTCTTGGTCGGACATTCCATATGCATAGAAGGGATGCATGCCTGTTATTGCTTGATACAATACAATTCCCAAACTAAATAAATCAGAACGAAAATCTATATCCCGTTTATTTATAACATCCAATTGTTCTGGAGAAAAATACGCTTTTGTTCCCGGAACGAAACCGAATTGGGTCAATGATTTGTCGTCTAAATCAAAAGCTAATCCTAAATCAAGTAATACATATGAGCCATCGCAAGCACGTCGTGTTATATTCTGAGGCTTGATATCTCGATGAACTTTATTAAGGTTCCATAGTTCTGATATCGCTTTTACAATATTGGTACCTAATTTAACAACTTCTGCTGGGGTCAATTTACTTGAAGATTGTAAAATCTGATATAAATCTTGTCCATCAATCCATTCTTCTGAATAAAATAAAATACTCTGTTCGGACAAAGTTGCTGCGGTTAAATTTACTGCCCCCATTTTTACAATAAATGGGGAGTCTATTTTTTGCATAATTTTTATTTCCCGCTCAACTCTTGCTCTAACAGCTTCAACTTTTACGGCAATTGTTCCATCAAAATCATCAGTCAAATTGTTTAATAATATGAATTTTATTGCATAAAGCGTGCCACCAACGGAACATGGAAAGACTAATTTTTGCCCCCCACCTAATGAATTTCCAACGACTTTACAGTTAGGAATAAGAGCTTCAACATCGGATGAAGTAATTTGAGGAAGTGCCATTTTAAACTCCTTTTACTTGATTTTGTATTGCTGTTGGCCGGATTCAGACGAATAGAACTTAGTGTTACTTATTGATTGTCTTGCTGATAACTCCAAAATCACTAAACAATCAAAAAGTTCTTTCATCTGACCATTTTGAAATATTTTCAATCGCAATGTCCCGCTGAAGATGTGTTTAATTTAAATACCTAAAAAGCCTTTGCCATAAAAGCTTCTACACTTTTGGGGGCATTTTGTTTTCTATGTGTGATTGAATATATAGGCCGTATATCGCCCGCCACCAATCTTTAAAATTGTCTTTTGTTTAACCAATTCCGTTAAAGCACGTTCAATTGTCCCATCGTTCAAATCCGGGCACATGGTAACAATTTCTTTTTTTGTTATTTTGCCAACTTTATTGCCGATAATTTCTTCCACGCGTTGGGCCGCGGTCATACTTTTATTGGCAATATAAGTTACTCGTTCTGAAAAATCTTTATATGCGCTCAATATAATACCCAAATAGTAGCGAACAAAAGGCTTATAATCGTTTTTCCCTTCGTGCCAGTTAATGCTGCTTTGCTTTAACACCTCATAATAGGAATCTTTTGTTTTTTCTATAATCATTTCAATGCTGATATACTTCCCAACAATGTAATTGGCGCGGTAGAGAAGTAACAACGTCAATAGACGGCTCATACGCCCGTTCCCATCGTTAAAGGGGTGAATGCAAAGGAAGTCCAGCACAAATATTGGTATCAAAAACAAGGGTTCTGCATCTGGCTGGGAGCTTGCCCGTGCAAATTCTTCGCACAGTTTATTAATTGCCTCTGCCGTTTCAAACGCGGGTACTGGCCTAAAACGGATACTTCTTTGCCCATCAGCGGTTACTTCTTCAATAACGTTATCACTGGTTTTAAATTGCCCCACCATGCCAGGCGCGGTGTAATTATACAAGTCACGATGAAGCTGCAAAATGATCGATGGACGGGGTTCAATGTGCTCATAATTTTCATGAATAGTTGCAAGAACATCTCGATATCCAGCGATTTCTCTTTCATTGCGGCTAATTGGTTCTGCCTTTTGCTGCACAATTTCGGCTAGCCGCGAGTCTGAAGTAAAAATCCCTTCAATACGGTTAGAGGCCTCCGTGCTTTGCACCTTGGCAATTTCCAACATGCTAATTAGTGCATCGGCCTTTGCTTCAAGATAAAGAGTCTGTTTTCCCCTATATTCATGAATGGCCGATACTTGGTTGACAATGTCCGGGGTCAATAGCTCTTTCGCAATTTCATCATAATGAAATTCCCGCATGAAGCTACTCCTTTCAATTCCTACATTTTTAACTTATTTGCTACATTTTATCACTAATTGTTGCAGAATAAAAGGTTTTGTTGCAATTGAAAACCCCGGTGCACCGCATTTGCACCGGGGTCGATTAGTTTACATGAGGGTAGGGCGTTTTTTGGTCAGTCAGGCCCACAAGGTAATCCAAACTGGTTTTGTAATACCTTGCCAACTTCACTGCAACTTCAAGCGGTAACACACGTTCTTCACGCTCGTATTTAGAATACAAA
>JAEXBC010000017.1 GCA_023457875.1 Bacillota bacterium
ACCTTATTTGTAAGTGTTTTATCTATTAAGTGAGCCAAAAAGGTTTTAAAGTTACCTTCTGGTTTCTTTCGAGATTTTCTTCCTCACAAACAAACATTGTCCAGTTATTAACACTTGGAAAAACATACCCCTTTAGCCCACAGCCTTTTAGTAAATCAACAACCTCTTGAGGATTATCTGTTTTTAAATGAAAACTAACGCTAAATTGACTCATGCATCTAACACCTTCTCTCTGTTCAATAAAATTATTCTCAAAACTTACAAATCCCATAGACAAAAGAATTAATATACTATATAGTACGCTACACTTAGTGCTAAAAAATACTTGGAATCCAGTATGCTAATATAAGGCCCAGAACAAAAGAAGCGGTATTAGCTACTAAAGCATATACAATAGGCTTACATCTAGAAACCTCTTTGATGTTGTGCTTTTTAAAATACCACGTATAAAGAATCGCTTCCGTAACAAACACCACGACTTCTAGTAGAACGTAGAATATCACAAACCCGAATTCCCAAGAAGGGTTAATGATATTATTCAGCGCTAGATTCAGTGCAATTTGTGTGATCAGGTTAACCAATGTAATAAAGAGAATTTGTCTTTTTTCTCGAAAGCCAAATAATAACGCAAGCCCGATCTCGACTATAAGGGTAAGTATAATACGGGCAAATAGAGAGAGGCCTTCATTAGTATAATCATAGGTTTTTTGAACGCAAATGTCTGTATTGGAAACCTTTGCAGTAAAATAGCTATCAAAGGCATATTGTTCGTAGGAGGTATCGCTTACTATAAAACGATCCGTTTTTGGAAAATACAAAAGGATCTTGAAGGTCTGCGGTGGGTAGTATACCCAACTAAATTGATGCGTATTGGTACATTCATCAAAAAATTGCAAGAAATAATACCCATCCACATCATGATACTCGGCAAATTTTAGAAAAATATCATATTCATCGTCGCTTTCATTATAACGATCATTTCTTCCGTATCTGTCAATCACAGAGTAAGGACCTGTGGATTCTTCCCTCGAAAGTAATGTTACATAATATGTTTCCCCCTCAATTCCACTAAAATTAATCACAACAGAGGGCTTAGGCGCTGTATCTGCATAGGTAGCTAAAGGGAATAAAATCGTCATGATTAAAATAAAAAGCAATATAAAACCTGTTTTCTTCATAATGTGTTTCTCCTCTCAATAAATCCTGCTATTCAGATAAACGCCAAATTCGTTATTCCGTCAATCAAGAGTAATGGTGTTTTTTCACTTCTCCAATTATATCTTTACAATCCTCTAAATCTTTAACTATCGTCTTGCTTTCATCTATCTCTACTGCTATTAGCCCTTCATCCTGCCTGGCTTCAGCGAGAACATTTCCATCATAATCAATGACTCTGCTGTCACCTCTATATGTAATGGATAGTTGATTATGACTTTCTGTACTAATGCTATTGGCTAATACCCAATATACTTTGTTTTCTATTGCACGTGTCTTCATGATGTCAAGCGTCCTTTGCTGACGAGTTAACATAGAATGACAAACAATCTGAGCGCCTTTTAGCATAAGCTCTCTTGCACTTTCAGCAAACCAACCTTCTAGACAGATTACCACGCCTACTTTACATCCATTAATTTCATATATCTCCGATTCCACGCCATAAGCATAATAAATTGACTCCTCGTCCGTTAAATGTCTTTTGCGATGCTTACCAATATAACCTGAAGGTCCTACAATCACTGCGCAAATGTAGTATTGATTGCCATCCTTTTCTACGATAGCGCCAATGATATGGCTATTCGTCTTTTGAGCAATTTCTATAAGCCGATTTGTTGTAAAACCATTGGGTACATCTTCGGCAGCTTCTTTTAATTGCTCAAAGTTATCAAAATAATAGCCCGTGGAAAATAACTCTGGCAATACAACCAGGTCTACTTTTCTATCAATTTTTTGCTCAATATAATTAAGATTTCTTGCTTTATCATGCTTAACCACCTTCATTTGTAAAGCGCCCACTATCATCTACTTATCCTCCAAACTCAAACGCAACTAATTGTTTGTATACTTAAATTCATCAAATCGCTCTAATATGATCTTTAAGACTTCATTGATATCTGCACGCGTACTCTGTAATGTAATACATATCTGTCCTTCGGAATACAAGGCAGTATTACATTTATTGAATATGGACCTAACAAAGTTTTTTTCACTTAATCTTGTAGCGGTATTGTTTAATTTGATTGTAATAAATTCTTGATTAAAGGTTTGTGTCATAAAAACATCTTCTATTTCTTCCCAAGGAATTAATCCTACACTTGTAGCACTGGAGTGATCCGTAATTCCTCTGCTATCAACCATTAAAATTGCCTTTGGAAATATAAATCTCTTTAAAATAAATAGAAAACAAAATCCAAAGAAAATAGTGCCCATTATACCAATCATCACAAATACCACGTTAGATTTACTGCTTCCCATGATTAAAACCAATAGGGAGGCAAGCACCATGGTTAATCCAAGTAGTACAAATTTAAATTGCTTAAGCTGATCTTGTTCGACAACTAAATCTTTCATGATGAAGTCTCCTTTATCTAATGATGTAATCATATAAGTCAATTATAACACTATTACTAACATATTGAATATTCTTAGATATATTTTATATTTGCACTTTATATTTTTTCCTATAAACGCAAAGAGAGGAAGCCATTGGGGATTGGCTTCCTCTCTCGTTCCGTTCGTGTCATATAAACAGGAAAATAGATATATTATGGGGAGATTTTGTAAGCAAAAAACAAATTTCTTGCTTAAACTTATATTACAATACTTTTATTAATAAACTATGAACCCAAAATGAATTTTTTTTAGAAAAATAATCAATAAATATAATTTTTTTTGTGAAAATTTCCTTTATAATCTTCATTCTAAAAAATAGTGTATTGATTTTGAGTAAGAACCTCCTTTGCCTTATCCAGCTGCTCTTGCTTGATTAAAATATAATCCGTATTAAAGGTAGAAACCACAAAAATACCAATTTCTGCTTCTGCCAACAAAGTTGCAATAGGTGCTAGTATGCCAATCAATGAGAAATCTAATATGCCTTGAATTTTAAGTGCGCACCACCCATGTTCTACCCCTTCCACCTTTTGAGGTACTTTTTGGGTTTCACAGACTACAGAAATTTCTTCTGATGTTTTTCCTATAAACACATATTCATCTTCTAAATCCACCTGCTGCAAGCTTGTTACCTTACATACTGAAAATGCTTTATCTATAACCTTTAATTCCATATTTGTCCTCCTTTAATATGTACAGTACTTCTTGCTCCTTCATCAACAACTCCAAAGTGTATCAAAAAAACAAAGTAGAGCAGTCCATGCTCTACCTTCTAATAAAAACTACTTTTTCACTTCACCAATTTCATTTCCATTTTCATCTACTTCAACTTCTACTTCTACATATTCGTATTCTACGCCATCTTCATCCACTAATTCAGCCTTCTTACCAACTGTTAGATTTGGTTCAGCCACACGTGCCACACAAGTTCTTACAACAGGAATACGTACACTTTTGTTAAGTCCAAACTCTACAATAAAGGTATCATTGATAATATCTACTACCTTACCATATAAACCAGATGTAAGTAGCACAGAATCACCAATTTTGATACTATTTTGCATTTGTTCAGTTTCTTTTTGTTGTTTCTTTTGTGGTCTAATTAAAACAAACCACATCACTACAATAATTCCACCATAGAGTAAGAACATGGTCATAAAATCCATTCCACCTGTTTGTGCTGCTTGCAATAATACTGTATTCATCTCTTATTCCTCCATTTATTAACTATTTTTATATCCTTCTAAACGCATCTTTTTGTAGGATTCAAATACGCCTTGGTCCAATGCGCTTCGAATTTCTGTCATTAAATGATTATAGTAGTAGAGATTGTGCATCACGCATAGGCGCATACCTAACATCTCTTTGGCCTTTAATAAATGTCTAATATAAGCCTTACTATATCTTTGGCAAGTTGGGCACTGGCAATCCTCACTAATAGGCGTCATGTCCTTTTCATGCTTTTGATTAAATAAATTGAGCTTACCCTGATTGGTATAAACATGACCATGTCTACCATTTCTTGCTGGTAATACGCAGTCAAAAAAATCAACGCCTCGCTCTACTGCTTCTAAGATATTTTCTGGGGTACCTACACCCATTAAATAAGTTGGTTTGTTTTGAGGTAGGTAAGGTACAACCGCTTCTAGCACCTGATACATTTCCTCGTGAGATTCTCCTACTGCTAGTCCACCTACTGCATAGCCAGGTAGGTCAAACTCACGAATAATCTTGGCGTGTTCAATACGAATATCTGGAAGAACACCTCCTTGGTTAATACCAAAGAGCATTTGCTTCTTATTCACCGTGTGTTCTAAACCATTTAATCGGTCCATTTCTTCCATACAACGCTTTAGCCACCTTGTGGTACGCTCTACAGAAGGCATAATGTACTCACGTGAAGCTAAGGCTGGCGGGCATTCATCAAAGGCCATGGCAATGGTTGAGCCTAAGTTAGATTGAATCTGCATACTTTCCTCTGGTCCCATAAAAATCTTTCTGCCATCAATATGGGAAGAAAAGTAAACGCCCTCTTCTTTGATTTTGCGCATTGCTGCCAGTGAAAAAACCTGAAATCCTCCTGAGTCAGTAAGTATGGGCTTGTTGCATACCATAAATTGATGAAGACCACCTAGTTCATGTATTAGCCCATCTCCTGGTCTTACATGTAAATGGTAAGTATTGGCTAATACCACCTGCGTATCTATTCGCTCTAAATCCTCTGTAGATAAGGCTCCTTTTATAGCTGCAACCGTGGCAACGTTCATAAATACGGGGGTCTCAATAACGCCATGAGGGGTATGAAATCGCCCTCTTTTTGCGCGTCCTTCTACTTTTAGTAATTCATACATCGTATGTCTCCTATCCTTTTCATGCTAAGTATCAGTTTACAGTAAAGCGCATTTATTTTCAATAAGCTTCTTCCTTATTTTTAGCATTTTCTCTAGACATTAATCAATACGGCTTGAAGAAAAAATGCTTCTCTGCTAAAATGGTTTATAATTTGAATGAATAAAGGAGGCATATTCATGTCAGGCTCGATATTTGGTAAAATGTTTCGCATCTCTACTTTTGGAGAATCTCATGGCGTCGCCCTAGGTGTGATTGTAGATGGATGCCCTTCTAATATACCTGTCACGTTAGAAGATATTATGAAGAATATGGATAGACGTAAACCTGGCAATACCGCTGTTGCTACTTCTCGCAAGGAAGCAGATCAGGTAGAAATCCTTTCAGGTATTTTTGAAGGTAAAACAACAGGCAGCCCCATTGCCCTTATGATTCGTAATACCAATCAAAAATCCTATGACTATAGTATACTTAAGGATGTTTATCGTCCTTCCCATGCTGATTATGGTTTTGACAAGAAATATGGTTTTAGAGATTATAGAGGTGGTGGTCGTTCCTCTGGTAGGGAAACCGTGGCCCGAGTTGCAGCTGGTGCCATTGCTAAGAACTTTTTAGCCCAGCTAGGCATAAGTGTAACGGCCTACACACGTTCGATTGGTCCAATTAGTGTAACGCCAGAGGATTTTCATATCGAGCAGTGCAGAGAAAATCCTGTCAATATGCCTAATAATCAGGTAGCTTCTCAGGCAATTGATTATATTGCGAAGGCACGTGCCAATAAGGACTCAGTAGGAGGCGTTGTAGAATGCCTTGTTACTGGTGTCAAAGCTGGAATTGGTGAGCCTGTATTTGATAAACTAGATGCCACCTTAGCCTATGCGATTGTGGGAATTGGCGGGGTAAAAGCTTTTGAGATAGGCTCTGGCATGGAAGCTGCAAAAATGCTGGGCTCAACCTATAATGATGCCTTCTACATGGATAATGGAACGGTGCGCAAAGCCACGAATCATTCTGGGGGAATCTTGGGTGGTATGTCTGATGGCAGTGATATATTACTAAAGGCCCATTTCAAACCCACGCCCTCTATTGCTCAAGCTCAAAAAACCATTACCTCTTCTCTAGAAGATACCACGATAGAAATTATTGGAAGACATGATCCTGTCATTGTACCACGCGCTGTAGTTGTGGTTGAGTCAATGACAGCTATAGCCCTTACTGATCTCATTCTTTGCAACTTAGGTGCAAATATGGATCATATTAAAGGTATCTACTAACACAAAAACAAACCCTATCAAATAAAATCCTTTGGATGCCTATTTGATAGGGTTCTATTTATTTTTTTCCTTTAATGATTTTATACTGTCCATTCTCTTCGATGATCTTAATATAAAACACCTTTCTAATACCCTCCATACTCTTGATCTGGTTAATGTATCTTATATTTTGGGTATCTACAATGCGCTGTAGCATGGGTAAAATATCCTTCTTTTCGCCTTGCGTCAGCTTGTTCTTAAAGCAGTAGGTATTAATTGTCTTTAAGGTGTCTAAAATCTGTTGTTCCCTCGCACGGTTCAAATCAGCTAGTACCCATGTGTATTCCTTGGTTTTTTTAGTATTTTCGTAGGTTTCTTTAAAGAATCTTAGGAAGGTGTTTTCACGCCCTACATTCATCCCTGAATATTTTCCCAATTTGGCTTTTAGCTCGTTTTTAAGATAAATAATGGTGTTCGGCTTAACGGTCTTAGCCATTTGTCCAATGTGCTCTTCAATAAAGAGATAAGTTTCCTGTAGTTGCCCCTCTAAAAGGCCCTCTTTACTCAGCTTTTTGATGACATCAATATAGTCTAAAATATTTTTCTTAGTATTAAGTGGCTGATTAAAGGTACGCTCAAATAGCGCTTTGGCATCTAAGTCTTGAAAATGCCCATCTTTATCCGTCTTTAGACTTGCTTCGCGTTGCTGATTGGTTTGCTGTCTTTCTTCTGTTTGCTGCTCTTTTGATTGCTGTTCTTCTCTTTTCTTCTTTTCTTCTATGGATTGCTCTTTCATCTTTTTCTCATGCTCCATAATTTTTCCTCTCTTATAGATCTAAACTCTTGATAAGCTGCTGCCTTAGTAGCTCATTATGGTCAAAAACCTTGGTGAAGGCTTGTAAGAAGCTAACGACCCTTTCCTTCGTTAAATGCTGATGTGTATTACCCATTCCTGCTAAATGAAGCATAATAAGCTGCTTATAAAGCAAAAGCTGGTGATAACTTTTTAGCACCGTATCTCCATCAAGGGGTACTAGACGTTCATAAATATAGTTTACAAAATAGTTTTCTAAAATATAGGCGTTCTCTTCTAAAAATGGCTGTACATAACAGGTGTATCCCTTATTGTAGGCCACCTCTATTTCTTCTCTTGTTTCGCCAAGCCCACTTAACATCTCCTGATAACATTGCTCATACCTAGGTGAGTGCCACTTTTTTTCCTTTTGCATCTGCTCTAATCTTTCTAGTAACCCAAAAGGCATCTTGCAGTCTTCTTCCTTCTGGCTATGTCTACTAGAATCACAAGGAAGGCTCGCTTTACTTAGGAGTTCGGGGATTTTTTTAACCCCTCCGCTTAGGCAAAGTCTATGCAGCTTAGTCATCAAATCCTCTAGCTGTAACCATCTATTCATCAAGCTCATGCCATCTTGCTCTAATATACCAATGAGGGTTTTCCTTATTGTGAGGAAATAATCCTTCAAGACTTTGGGGTGGTTTTCGTCTATCTGAAGCACTGCGCTAATCACCACTTTACTTGTTTCCTTCATGGTCTCTTCAAAAGTGATGTGCTCCTTATTTAAAAGGATCTTTCTAGCTGCTTCTGGACAGGATAAGGCTAAGGAATACTCTAAGGTACCATTAACCTGATTGATGGTACGGGGAAAAAGCTGACAGGTTTGGCTAAGATAACTTTCACCTAGTTCTTTATAGAGGTCACACCAACCATCAGGTGATAAAAAGGCACAACGATTATTTTTTAATTTGATCTTTGCCACATACTCCTTGCTCATGGCACCCTTTTTTGCCACTAACTCCTTATCTAAGCGCTTTTTTAGGATTGGATTTTTGACTTTTTTATATTTTTTATAAGTCAGCTCATCTATTGCAATGGTCCAGCCTGCACAACAGGTGTCTTCGCATATTCCACCAATGCAAGAAAAATCTTCAAAGTAGCTGGGCAAAAGTATTTTTTGTTTCATGCTTTAGGTTCTCCTTCGTGCATACTTAAAGTGAGGTATATGCCTGTTTAATGGCTTCAAGTTCACCCAAGTCAAACTTCTTAGCAAGATAACTTGTCTGGTCAACTCTTTTTAAAGACTTACTCAGCTGCTCTTCAAATACTTCGATCTCTCTATTTTCATTAGAAGGGAGCTTACTCAGTTTTCTTCTTATACTTAAAATCTCTTTTATGATGGTTTCCTTTGGACTATTCATTTTGTTACCTCATTATCCTATATTTTTTCATAAATATTTTTATATTTTCAATAATCCTTTCAGCATATTATAAGGTAATATGCTAAAGGTGTTAGCACAATGGCATATTCCTATAACTATTATAAAAGGCCTCAAAATACGTCATTTTCATTTATAGTATTTACAAACTAATTAACTTGTTTTAATTAATTTTCTTCAATTATTTTTGTTAAACGCATCATAAAGGCTTCGTCCTGCTGCCTTGTTCTTTTCTTAGGGCCCTTTGTTCTACCCCCTTGGCGGCGCACTTCTTTGGCAACATACCTAGAAAACAGCAAGCTTTGCATATTGTCATCTTGATAGACCAGTCCATTTTGACTCATAGCAAAGCCACCTCTTGCAAGCACCATAGCCGCTAGCCCATAGTCCTGGGTAATCACAATATCTCCCTTTTCCACCTGGTTTACAAGCATAAAATCCACTGCATCCGATCCTTTTGTGGTCATCTTTGTGATGGCACCTTCTCTTTCAATAAAGTGCGAGGTATCACAGAAAATAATCACTTCCAACTGATATTTTTTTGCTATGCTAATGGTCTCATCGATTACTGGACAGCCATCTCCATCTATTAAAAGTCTCATTCTGCCTCCTAGACACGATTTATTTGTATTGTATCATCTTTTCGACAAATACAGTAGCCCTCAGGTAAAGTACAATATTTATTTTAAACCTTGTGTCATTTTATGTTACAATAGATTTGATTTTATATTTCATTAAGGCGGTGAATCATTTGCGTCTAAAAACGTTTTTAATTTTATTTTCTTCGATCATGCTTAGCTTCTTGATTATTCAAGGTGTGCTTATATATCTTAATCCCCGCTATGTGCCTTCAGTGGAGGCTATAGACTTAACACCTATCTTAACCAAAGAAAACCTAACCGAGGAGGACTATGCCCTTCTCTTTGAGCAAACAGGCCTTACTCAGCCTGTAATAGAAGAACTAGCTACCCTGCCAAATTTTATGGACAAAATGCTTACTTTTCAAAAAGATTATCTAAATGACATCTCCGTCGTTCCAGAATTCCTTCCTCCGATTACGATATCAGAGGCATTAAGAAATAACACAGGTGGCACCGCTGGCTTTACCCTTGCACCTTATCATAATGGATACATACTACTGACTAAATCCACCTATACTATGAATTGGCGACATGGTCATGCTGGCATCGTGATTGATGAGGTTCGGGGTATTACTCTTGAGGCACTCAACCCAGGCACCTATAGTATGGAGCAACCCATTAGTAAATGGCAATACTATCCTACCTTTAAAATGATGCGGCTTAAGGATACACCCCAGGATACTTTAGATGACATAGCTGCCTATGCAAGCTCCACCCTTAAGAACCTGCCCTATAACATTTTAGCAGATAAAGACCAGGGACAAACACCTTATGACACCCATTGTTCCTTACTAATATGGCAGGCCTTTCATCATTTCGGTTACGATTTGGATGCTACTGGTGGGTTATTCGTTTCCCCAAAAAATATAGCCATGAGTCCTCTCTTAGAGGTGTTACAAATTTATGGTTTTAATCCTAACGAGGTTTGGTAAGATGAAAAAAACAGTAAAGCACGCTACACTTATTTTGCTTCTATTCCTTTTTGTAAGTGGCAGCCTATTAATGTTTTTGTTTTATAAAAGCGATTTTCCAAAAAGCAAAAAACTCCTTAATCGGGATGCTCAGCATCAACTAACTGGTACCCTTTTTTATGGCAATGCTTCTCTAGATGCCATTAAAGCCTTCACCTTGTCTTCTAAAGGCCTTGCCATAAATCATGAATCCTATCAAAGCTATACAGAAGGCTTTTTGACCCAAGTGCATCAGCAGCAGCTCTTAGAACATATCAACGCCTATCGTAAAAGCCAAGGGCTTCTACCTATTAGCTACTTTTATCAGTATATCCAAGATGATCGGTATGCCTTTATCTCCTTAAGTGAAGGCTTAAATACCCTATATATCATTAATCTTAAAACCTACGAGGTAAAAACGCCTCACTTTGATTGCTCCGAGGCAAAGGATAGGCAGTACATTTATCATATCCAAAAGGGGCAGGACGTCTACTATGTGCTAAGTGCAGTTGCAAATAGCTACGAGGCTCATCTATACGCCTTAGATCCTTCTAATGATTTTTCTCTTCACCCCCTCCTTTCCTACACCACAGCTCCTAGCGCCATTAGTAGCAATCAATATGCCTTAGATGCACAAGGAAGAGCCTATTTTGTAGCAGAGCGTGCTATTGATGTGGTTAACTTGGAAGGCACCCTATCACTAGATTTGCCTTTTTCCCCAAGCTACTTGCTGTATGAACATGATACCCTATATGCCCTTGGCTTAAGCGAACATACCCTTTATTACCAGAGCTTTAATGCTTCCCTAGAAAAGCTAACGAGCGGTGAGCTTAGTTTACCTAATCGTGGTGTTTCCTTTGTTGACGGGTTTATAGAGGAGGATTTACTTTATACACTTACCTTTGATGCTTCTCACCCATTATATCGTAACTATATAACGGTTTATGATTTAAAAACCCATCGCATGGGCTATTGCTTGGCACTTTATAGTTACAAGGATATGGCACCCTTGGCCCTCCAAAAATAGCATTTCTATTTATCTAGCTCTTAGGGTAAGTAAAGCTATGAAATAGTTGACAGCATCATCTATGCTATTACCTGCAATCAGATAACCCCCTTCTGGGTTTTCACCTAGTATAACCTTGACTGAAGTACCATAGGTGACAGAGGTATTGTAGTTGATTTGTAGGCTTTCTATTTCCATTTCTTGAAGCTGCTCTAAGGAAAGCATATCGACACACCATTTAACATAGTGGGCATTGTTCATATGCCCATTGAGGTCAATCTCAGAATAATACGCCTTTCTTATTTCTTCCTTGATGATTTTTTCTGGTAGAGGCAGTTTTGACAAACTATAGCCTTCATAAGGAAAATCAAGAAAAGCCAGTGGCCCTTCTGCTCCTTTAATGCGTACCGGTCTTTCCTTAGCCCCATCCATCAATATATAATCCCCAATAATGTTACCAATGCATTTTTCTTGGTCATCATAGATATCAAAAAGCCGGACTGCAAAGAGCTTATCATAGCCTCCTGGATAGGTTTCTAGGCTTATTTTCTCTTCCCATAGGGGATAAGCATGAATCGTATACTTCGCACGGGCTAAAATCCAATAGTACTTTGGCCTCTCTTCGTTTTTATAGTAATTAAAACCAAGCTTTGAGGCATGTTTAGCGGCTATCGTCTGCATATAATGAGACAGTCCATTGATACTAAGCTTCCCCGTAAAATCAATTGCCTCAAACTCTATTTTTTGTGTTTGTTTTAATCTTAATTCCATTCTCCCCATTCCTCTCTAACTGCTTAATTACTTAACGAATCAGCATGGCATCCCCAAAGCTAAAGAAACGATAGCCCTCTTCAACTGCTGTTTGGTATGCATTTAAAATGTGTTCCTTACCTGCTAAGGCACTCACGAGCATGATTAAAGTCGATTCTGGTAAGTGAAAATTGGTAATTAATGCTTCTACACATTTAAAGGTATATCCAGGGTAAATAAAAATATTTGTCCAGCCACTTCCTGCCTTGATTTGTCCCTTTTCATCTGAATTAGACTCTAGGGTTCTTGTGCTAGTGGTCCCAACGGCAATTACACGCCCGCCAGATTGCTTTGTCTCATTAATGATTCTGGCATTCTCCTCATCAATGCTATAGTATTCTGAGTGCATTTCATGCTGCAATACATCTTCTACCTTTACAGGTCTAAAGGTCCCGAGTCCCACATGTAAGGTAACATAAGCAATCTTAACGCCCTTTTCTTGGATGCGCTCAAGAAGCTGCTTTGTAAAATGAAGGCCTGCTGTAGGTGCTGCTGCGCTGCCCTCATGCTTTGCATAAACCGTTTGATAGCGCTCTTTATCCTCAAGCTTTTCATGAATATAGGGCGGCAAGGGCATTTCCCCTAGCTTGTCTAATACCTCTTCAAATATGCCCTCATACTCAAAGCTTACAATACGCTTACCATCTTCAATAATCTCTTCAACCCTAGCTTTTAACAGTCCTTCTCCAAAATAAATCTCATCACCTATCTTGGCTTTTTTTCCTGGCTTAACAAGCACCTCCCAGCGTTTTTCTTCCTTTCTCGTTAAAAGCAAGAATTCCACCTTTCCGCCTGAAGGTCTAGCTCCAAATAATCTGGCAGGAATCACTCTTGTATCATTTAGTACAAGACAATCTCCTTTATTTAAATAATCCACGATATCATAAAAGTGTTTATGTTCTATTTCACCCTTTACCTTGTCCAGTACCATTAATCGTGAGGTGGTACGATCCTTAAGGGGCACCTGCGCAATTTGTGCTTCAGGTAGGTGAAAATAAAAATCTGAAGTTTTCATATCTGTCTCCTATTAAGGTTATGCTTTGCTATCAAAGCACCCTTTTCTTATTAAATAATCACATAAATATATGATAATCTGATTTCACCACAAAAACAAGGCAAAAAAGAGAGGCTGCCCTATAGCATTCCTCTCTTTTTGCCAATTATTATACCAGTCTACTTATTTAAATGACCTAGCAATTTTAAGCATTTCATCTTCTGTAATCTGATTGTCCTCAAAATTCATCATATACATCACTTCATCATCTTCCCAGTCTAGACAATTATCATACCTAAGGCCGGTTGCTCCATTCACATCCACTTCCTTTACCTCGCCATCTGTACCTGTCTCAATTCCTGTTTCCTCACATACAAAACGTTGCTGCATATAAATTACTTCTTCATTTTGCTCATTAACAAAATGAAGGGCTACATATAAACTATCCTTTGGTGTACCCTCTTCGAAGAAACTGGCTTTTTCAAAGCGGACACCCTCTGGTAGGTAGCTAGGAAGCTTTACTGAAAAGCATGTATAGTCGCTAATACGATTGGGATCACTTACAGAGAAAAACTTCTCTTGACGCGTAGCTTCTTTATTCTTAATTTCATCTAATTCTTTTTGGTCAGTAATAATTTTCCCTTCATTTAGGCCTAAAATAAGCTTGCCATCTTCTGAAAACATCTCTCCTTGTGATTCAGGGAAGTAGTCCAAACAATTGCCTTCCTTATCAAATATTTTTCCTTTATACGCATCTGGTATAGTATGTTTTCTTTCTATGGTACTATCTTCTTGAATCACATTGATGTTTCCTGTTGTAAAAACCTTTATCACATTATTAATAAGTTCTTGACCAAAAGC
>JAEXBC010000018.1 GCA_023457875.1 Bacillota bacterium
TTGTTGCGCATTGGTTAAGCAAACAATGCCTCCAATGATTAAAAGGATACTCCCTATAATCGTCACACTCAATTTAGGTTTCTTAAATGTTGCAATCTGCAATAATCTAGATTTAATTTGATTCATATTTTCTCCCATGCCCTGTACCCAATAGGTTTCTCTTTGAGGCGTTAATGTGATATTTAGTAAAGTGTTAGCGTATTGCTTTCTATTAGCTCCAATTTCTAGAACTCTTTCATCGCAAGCGAGTTCCATATCATGCTTCATCAATTTAATGGTCATCCATACCAATGGATTGAACCAATGGATTGCACATACAACAATATGAAGATACGTTAATATATTATCTTTGTACTTAAAATGCATCAACTCATGCAAAAGCATCATTTCTATATCTTGTCTTGTTTGAATATTAGAAATACAAATTGTAGGTCTAATGAGCCCGAAAATAAAGGGATATTCACCTTTAACTAGCTTAATATCTGCTTTAATATGAAGTGTTCTTTTAAAATCAGCTAATAAAGCTAATAGATCTGCCTCTTCTACTGTTTCCAAATGATTTATTTTTTTCCTTAATTGATAATAGCCTATGCTAAAATAACTTAAAATCACAATCATTCCTGCAATCCATAGACCTAATAAAATTTTCTCTATGCCAGTTTCATTAGCTATATTAGGATTTATTTGTGAAGTGCCTTTTTCTTGACCCATTACCTCAACATTAGAAAAAATACCTTCATCATCTGTAGAATAGATGGGAAGTGTCCCTGTATCTGTATTTACAATAGTATTTTGATTACTTATTGTATGGGACTGCGAATCTATTCTTCCCCATAAATTAAACAAGCTCAAAGAGCTACTTGGCAATATCGGTAATAATAGTCTCACTAATACAATGATCCATAGTGCACTTAACCAAGTCTTTTTCATTTTACACTTTAACATTGCTCTACTGACTAAGGCTAATCCAATCACGCCACTTGACATTAAACTCCAATTTAAAATTCCTGCCATGAGACTATTCCTCCTCTATTTTATCGATAAGCTGTTTAAGCGTTTCTATATCTTCCCCTGATAATTTCCCCTTCTTAGCAAAAGCTGTTATTAACATCCCCATAGAACCATCAAAAACAGTATTGATCAGATTTCGTGCTTCCTTTAACTGGCAATCTTCTTTCTTAACCGTAGGATAGTATTTAAAATTTCCACTTGTTTTATCTGCTTCAATAAAGTGCTTATCCATTAATCTAACAATTAAAGTTCTTATTGTTGTATTTGACCATTTCTTCTCTTCCTTTAACTTCCCTATAATTTCTTTTAAAGTTAATGGACTACTCTCCCATAACACATTCATGATTTTCCATTCAGATTCAGTAATATTCTTTTCCATTATAATCCTCCTTTTCAACTACATTTGTAGCTATTAATAGATTACACTTGTAGTCGTATAATGTCAATAATATTATAAAAAATTTATATAATATTATTTATCATACCTATTCAATTAATCTGACTACTATCTAGTATCTAAATTAGAACTTTATACTCTTAATAAAAAATCTTAGTGCATTTTGAACATTAAAAAAAGACTTGCAGTCCTTAAAATTTATAATGAAATTTCAAGGGCTGCAAGTCCTCTTGCAAGGTGAATCAGTTTTCCACCACCTATTTAAAAAATATATAAAGGCTTAAAGCACATAATCACCCTACTATTTTTTGTTAACTTCGCTCAAATATGGCAATGCATCTGCAACCTGAATACCCACAATGGGCATAGGAACAAGTATAGCACTTCTTATTTCCTCTGGGCTTGCTCCATTCTCTTTTGCTTGTTGGATATGAAACGGCAACCCTCCATACATTTTTGTCGATACCAATACAGAAATATAGGCGAGTTCATGAGTCTTTTTATCAAGTGCACTTTTTTCCGACATTTTAAAAATGGCACCCATAAATGCTTCACCGATTCCGTCTGTTTCTTGCATAAACATTTTAAATCCATCTGTAACTTTTTCCACTATGATCCATCCTTTCTGATTTACACCGAATTTTATCGGTTACAATGATAAAGACAAAATAGCAATGAAAAAGATACGGCTTAAAGATATTTTTTTATTGTTGAGATGCAAGAATTGCTAAAACCCTTTGATACCATTGTGTGGATGGCTTCTTTTCAGGCATATGGCTATAAAGATACTGTACTTTTTTTCTAACGTGCTCATTGTATACATAGCCCTTTTGCTGATAATCTAATCTCTTTAGCAGCTTATGGGATTGACGCTGCAGATTGGAGCGATTTGTTGAAAATTGAATCCATGCTTCACAGCTGCAAGGATTTTTCTCATACATAATACTGCAATGCTCTTTGAAAAAAGAATCGATATTTATTCTTGCACGATAAAGCAACCCTTTTGTAGCCCCAACAGAGATCTCCAATAGCCCTGCAACATATTCAATGGGCAGTCCGTACATATCTACCAGTGAAAAAGTGATGCGTTGATTTAAGGTCAGTTTTCGTACCATTGCCAAAAAGCATCCATTTTGTAGATCCCTAATTTCTTCCGCTACAATAACCTCATCTTCCGGCCGAGGAACAATATCGGTTAATAGGACTCCTTCCTGCTCTAATTGCTCCCAATTTTCTACTTCAATCAGATATTTATGGGGGTCCATTTTTGCCTTGTTAATAAATTCATGAAAGCATATCGTTCTTAACCAACTTGCCAGTGCCTGCTCACTTTTTAAGGTATCCAATTTATCCATCGCCTTCAAAAAGGTGTTCTGCGTCAAATCGAGGGCATCTTCTGGGTGGCAGGCCAATTTCAAGGCATAGTTATAGATGTAGTTATAATAATTTTGATAGACATCCACTATTTCCATTATATCCTCCTCAAATTAAAAGCCTACCTATTCTGACCTATTCTAGTGCATACGCCTTCATCTCATCGTTTAAACACTCTAGTAAATAGACTTTATGTTAGATTTTATCAACATAATAGTTTTTGTGTGACAATATCAGAGTATATCTCCATATTCTTGATATTTGCAATATGGATTACCTCCTTAAATTGACCACTCATGGGCAAGAAAGAAGTAAGCATACTCACAAAGCACCTTCATATTACATAATTCCGTAAAGTGTATGGGAACTCCAAGGGAGGGCGTAGTGCTCCCCCACCTGCCTGGCCCCACCAACATGGCATTTTTCCCTTTAATGGCTCGATTAATTGAGCCTATTTGTCTAGCTACCTCATATTTTCTCTGCTCACTTAGCTTTAAGTATGTATTGGCACTAATAAATCAATGATCTAGTCTTATTTCCTCACGATAAATACTATTAAAAAGTTCAGAAGTATCAAAGCTAGAGGTAATACAGGTAGCCTCTTGGTCCTCAATGAAATGTGGAAAAAACATGGTAGGTGAATGACCTGATCAAAACCTTTTAATCCCGTACTAACCGTGTCATATAAATTCATCGCACATCCCCATTTCTATGTAATCCACAATTCCAATATGCCTGTATCCAGCAGCAACATAAAAATAAGATGTCACAAAGATTACATCCTTAGTATCACAGCTTTTATGTCCTATCCCTTTTAAGTACACTTTTACAATATTATACTGAGCAACTAGCATTATTATAATGGGCCTTAAAAGGTCTCTTTTGCCAAGTCAGGCCTATCAGTAATCACGCCGTCCACACCAATAAAGTAGAGTTGCGTTAGTTTTGTATCATCGTTGGGAGTCCAAGTATTTACACCGATTCCACGGCTGTGCATCTCATCCACAACCTCCGGATGTGCTAGCAAGGTGCTACACTCAGGATGCAAAAAGTCAATCTTGAAATCCAAACTGTCAACATATTTAGTCAGATCGGCTTGCAGTTTAATCTGCTCCTCCACGGCTATCCAGTCAGCCCCAGGGAACATCGCTCCAGAAGACTGAGCGATCTCATGAATAACAGACTCGGCAGTGTTTCCGCTAATTCCAAGGCTCAAAATAACATTTGCCTCCTTTTGGGGGACAGGTTTGATATCCTCAACCTTGAGGGTAGTCAGAACTTTACCAGCGGGTATATAGTTGGCAAGATCAATGTCGTACTTTGCCAACGTTCCTACAATATTGGGCAGCGTTAAGGCGCCTACCTTCAGCTCGGGTAAATAATGCTTCAAATCTCGCAGTAAGCTATGGTCAAATCCAGATACAATGACCTTATCCATCACGCCAGAGGCTTTGATGACGTCAGCCACCTTGATAATGTAGCTCTCATCACGCTCCACAGGAGCCTTCAATTCAATGTTGATGACCCTAAAATGCTTACATTTCTCCAAAACCTCAGCCAAGGTGGCAATCTGTACACCAGTGAACTCCTTGCCATACCAAGAACCAAAATCGTAGGTCCTAAGCTCGGAGAGGGTTTTTTCACGAATGAGACCCGTACCGTTACTGATTCCGTCGATAGAGTAGTTATGGCAGATCACAAGTTCTCCATCGCGGGTCAGCTGAACGTCGGTCTCGAAGCCGTCGGCGCCTAAGTCAGCTGCCTTCTGGAAGGCAGAAATGGTATTCTCGGGGGCAATTGCAGAGGCTCCACGATGTGCAATCACATTAGGTTGGGCATACTCATAGGCATCCAAACGATCAAAATAGGAGGCAATACGCATTCTGCCATTCTCCTTGATGTTTTCAAAATAAAAATCGTAGTCATGACTATGAAAGCTTTGGCCTCCAAACAAATCAGTACTATTAAAGTCTTGACTAGTAGTACAGACCACAGTGCCCCGCTTAGGATTCACGGTAGCATCTGCAGTGCCAGGAACGGGTGTGGCAGTCCAAGTGGTCATATCCACCAGCAAGCTACCGCGATTTTCTGCCACTGTGGCAGGTGTTGCATCCCGTTTCCAATTGATAGGATTGATGGATATTGCACCCTCATCCACAACTATATTCTTCCCCTCTGGGTTAGGTCCCTCCGTATTCCAAGAGATAATGACACCGGTGTCCGTCTCGCTCTGTGCAAACTTCAGATGGGGATTCTCATTCAACCATTCCTGTGTAACGGATGCGCCCACCACATAGGCTGCGACCATTTGCTTCAGATACTCAGGGTGTTGCTTCATGTAGGTATCTAGCACATATTTCAGCATGGCAGAGCCCTGAGAGTGGCCGGCCAAAATAAAGGGCTTTCCATTATTAAAGTTTTCAAAATAGTAGTCCAGTGCTGCAAAGACATCTTCACCTGGGCCGTTCTTGCGGCCGAATTCCTCATAGCCGCCATTTTGCAACGCTTTGATTTTTGTCAAGTTTGTCTGACGGTAATAGGGCGCATAGACATTGCAGTAGCTTTCAAAAGCAGCACCGGATTTTTGGAATGCCTTACCAGCAATCCACTTGGCTTTGTTATCCATCTTTGCCACATCAGGTTGGGTGGCATCGTCTACCACTGTAGGATAGAGGTAAAATAGGTCAACCTCGTAATCCGTATCTTTGCCCTGGTACATCCAGTTGGCTTCATCCGAATAGTCGGTCGTTGCTGCAGCAAATGTTACCTCCGGCAAAAATAACATGATTATACCTAAACACAGAAGAATACTAAGCAATTGTTTTTTCATTTCAATCATCATTCCTTTCACTTTTCTCAAGGCACAAAAATTCATGAAAATGTTTAAGCGCTACACCCTTTGGCAACACTTTAGTCAAGTAATTTTTTCGCCTCTATAGCTATGGGACAATCTTCATCAATAACAATAAGATTTTCTTTCATCTTATCACACAACAAATATTCTGCCAATTAAACCTTTTTGACAATACCCCTTACCCCAATTTTTACCCACCCTATTCAATTAGTTCTTAACTCTATGGGTATCAAAAATATACTTCTTAATTATAATAAATATAACACTAGTGTTTAGTTTATGGATAAAACTTCTATTGACATTGTTTAAGATTACAAAATCTATTACTCAACCACCAATTAACCATATTTATCCAATACTAAAAAATAAACTTATAGTAGGATAACTTAT
>JAEXBC010000019.1 GCA_023457875.1 Bacillota bacterium
TTAAAGAGTATTTTGCATAAAATGCTCTTTAAAAATCTAGTCAACTGGGGTTTGGGGATGTAGTCCCCAAGATTTTAATAAATATTTCAACTAAAGTGTTACAATTTTGCTTGACCAGCTCAATTAAGCACATAGGTTGCTACTTGTGCCTGCTCTTTACTATTTTCAGCTATGGTTTCATCAGCTGATTCGTCTAAAAGGTAGCTTTCTCCTGTGGCATAATCAATGAAGACCCCTGGTTGCTGATTATAAACAAATACGTTAAAACAAATTCCCTCACCATTATCTTCAACAGATTTGGCTTCCATATTTACACCTCTTGCTACAAGGTCATCTCCATCGTAGATAGGTGTAACCCTATATAGCACATGATTATTTGTTTCCTTTATATAATCTGCCACCATATTTTCAAAGGGAAGCATTCCCTCCACATTAAAGAAGCGCGTTCCTGTTATTAAATTTTTCTCATTTGCATTTTCAGCTGTTAGTTGATAGCCAATTAAATGACAGCGATTATAAAGATACTTTCCATCTACCACGTCATACTTTACAGTATGCCATCCGGATGGTTTGATCTGACCAATACTCCCTCTTTCCTCAGTTGGCATCAGTTCTTTGCCTATATTAGCAAAAGCAGCCCCACACCTATCAAGAAAGTCAAGTTCACTATATTGTTCAAAGGCTTCTGCTTTATAATCTGATTCACTAAAGTTAGGGTCGTTGTTGTTGATAGCAATATAGGTACTACCATTAAAACTAGGAATATCCTCTATTGAAAGCGCTGTCGTTATCTTTTCTTGATCTTCAGGATTAATCTCTTCATTTTCACTTTCTTTTGCTTCAGGTGAGGAAAGCTCATCATCTTGTATGGGTGATGCTGTTTCAGACGAGGTAGTCTCAGGCTGCTGTATGACTTGAGTGCCACTTACTTCAGAGGTTGCTTGAGTACATCCAGTCATTGTTAAGCAGACAAGCAAGATAAGCTGTACAAATATATATTTTATTTTATGCATTTTTCATAGATCTCCTTTGTGATTTTATCATGTGAGTGTCCCTTATAGTCTACGGTATCAACTAAGGACCATTGGTGTGCTACTAAAGGAAGATCAAAGTAAAAATCGGCTGGATATGTCCTATTCCATTTATACAAAATCACCCTATGGATTTTATCTTGATAGGGATAGACATTCACATTTTCAACGAAACAATAGTCATGTAAAGCTGCCTTATCTAAAAAATCCTCATCTACCACAATATTTTCAGCCTTCATCTTAGAGAATGGTTTAAAAGAATATGGATTCATCCATAACCAGTTATTCTGTGTTTCATGAAGAATCTGTTCTTGAAGTACATGGTCCTGACTTTGTCGCCGGTCATTAAACATCATGCCGCTATGCTCATCAACACAAGCAATTATAATCAAATTCATCTCTCCCTTCTCTTTTAAATGTGGTTCACTATACTATTTAGAACGAGCACTGCCTTTGTATTCTGATGTAAAAAAAATTTTTCATTTACACGAATTTTGTCTGGTGTTGTCATCATTTCATTATAGCAGAAGTCACTCACAAAATGAACTTTACTGACCTAGCCTATATTTGCCATTATCACAAAAGTTGTTTTTTCAAGCAAAAAAGGGGCTGTTATATAAAGGAAGTTACATATAAGCTATTGTATTCATGTTAAAGAATGACAATAGCTCATCGTACATATCTTTAGTACAACAGCCCCGTTTCTTTTTGATTCTATCTACAATACCACCTTCAAAAAACACCATGATATGATAATCTGTAGATTTCTTATGAATCCTATATCTATAACATCTCATCCCACTGTTCTTTAGTCATACAAGTAATATGTTCTGTTCTAATATCGTTCATTAATGCCCATTTGATATCTTTTTCTGTATGATGGTATTTAAAACCACATTTTTCTTGAACACGCTTCGATTTTTCGTTTCCCTCAAAGTACCCACACCAAATCTTTTTTAAATGAAGCTCTTCGAATCCATAGCGTATTAATTCACGAACTGCTTCTGGTATCAACCCCTTTCCACAGTAAGGTACACCAATCCAAAAGCCTATTTCACCTTCATCAGATGCGATGGCTATATTGCTTTTATCGCCAATCATAAGTGCAATACTACCAATTGCTTCCCCTTGATTTTTAAGGGTAACCGCATAGGTTCCTTGTGCGGCAAGAGCATCTTTAATAATTTGCCTGCTATTTTCAACATCTGTGTGAACTGGCCAGCCTGCGATAGGTCCTACTGCAGGATCTTTTGCATATTTGTATAATGACGGCGCATCTTCTTCATGCCAAGGTCTTAAAATCAACCGACTTGTTTCAAAAATCATCTCACAATCTCCCCTATTTTATATTTTTGATAAATAAAATGCATTATAACATCATTTTAAATACCTTGTAAAATATATTTTTGAATAAACTCAATCCTGTTTTTTGCGTTAAACATAAAGCTTGAAGTAATTGTAACTACAACATTTTTATCAGGAATACAACAAATAGCATTGCCACCATCTCCTAAGGCACAAAACATTTTTTCACCTTCATCAAAAAGCCACCATAAATAACCATAATGATTTTCATTCATTTGTAAAGAATCTTTTATCCATTCTCTTGAGATAAGTTGCTGATTTTTCCACTTTCCCTTTGCTAAATATAGTTTTCCTATTTTAGCCATGTCACTTGTAGTAAGTGAGAGTCCCCATCCACCCGTACTATTTCCCCTAGGGTCAACCACCCATCCATAGCCACATTTTCCTTCAAAGAAATCCAAATAGGCTGATGGATTAATTAGATAATCTGATAAAGGCTGTATGCCAATAGGCTCAAATAAATA
>JAEXBC010000020.1 GCA_023457875.1 Bacillota bacterium
ATTGGGATGTGGCGTTCTGCTTATTATTCAAAGTCTTGTTTTCAAAAAAGAAAATATTGTAGAAATACATTTCAAAAAGGAAGAATCAACAGCTTTGATTGTTGCCCTAATTATGATTGCATTTACAGTGTTAATTATAAAGGTAGGATTTGTTATTGGCGCATGTGTCATGGCGATTAGTTTGTTGGCGTTCTATGGTGTGCGTAAAATTTTTCCGTATATCATTGTGTGCTGCTTGACTGTTGGTATATACTTCTTGTTTACAGGAGTGTTTCACATTGGATTACCAGGGATAGGGGGATTATAAAATGGGCGAGATATTAATGGGAGCTCTTGCGGAGCTTTGTACCTGGCAAAATTTTTTATGGGCTAACTTTGGTGTCCTAGTAGGAATTATCATAGGATGTATTCCAGGACTGACTGTAACGCTAGGAATTATCTTATTCCTACCTTTAACCTTTGGTATGAATCCAGTAACCTCTATTGTTATGTTACTTTCTGTCTATGTAGGAGGAATGTATGGTGGTTCTATTAGTGCAATCCTCATTAATACACCAGGAACCAACTCTGCACTTGCAACAACGCTAGATGGTTATCCACTAGCTAAGCAAGGAAAAGCAGGAAAAGCCCTAAAGGTTTCTTTGGTTTCCTCTGTATTTGGTGGGTTATTAAGTGGTATTGTACTTTTAGTAGCAGCACCACCTATTGCACAAGTGGCACTTAAGTTCGGCGCACCTGAGTACTTTTGCCTTGCTATCTTTGGGATGTCTGTTATTGCAGGAGTAAGTGGAAAAAGTATTACTAAGGGTATTATGAGTGGTATGCTAGGAATGTTTATTGCTATGATAGGACTAGATCCTCTTACAGGAACTTTTAGATTTTCCTTTGGCAGTACTTTCTTAATTGGTGGTATCCCTCTTCTTCCAGCCTTAATTGGATTTATTGCCTTGGCAGAAATTATGGTTAAGTCTGTAGAAGTTGTTTCTGAAAGTAGAGAAACTAAAAAACGTCATGCAAGCATGACTAAAGAAGCTATTGCTATGGAATATCAAGAAGCTAAAGATGCACAAAAGGCAAAAAAGGCGGCCATAGCAGCTAGAAAAGCAGAAATTAAGGCTATGTCCACAGAACAAAGAAAGATTGCTAAACAAAAAATTACTGAAGAAGAATCATTATCTCTTAAAGAATTTACATCGTTACTTATTGTACTGATTAAGTCAACTGCTATCTCCATAATTATCGGAGCTATGCCTGGTGCAGGTGGTGGAATTGCTCAGTTTGTAAGTTATAATGAAGCAAAACGTGGGTCTAAAAAGAGACATTTGTTTGGAAAAGGTTCTCTTGAAGGACTTGCAGCAGCAGAATCAAGTAATAATGCAGTAGTAGGATCAGCGATGATTCCTCTGTTAACACTTGGTATTCCGGGAGATGGCGTTACAGCAATCCTATTAGGTGCCTTCATGATGCAAGGTTTGGTTCCGGGACCAACATTGTTTACAGAACAAGCTAATATCACCTATGCGATTATTATTGGTTTAGTCATTTCAAATGTATTGTTACTAGTACAAGGTCAATACCTTACAAAAGCGATTGCTAGGATTATCCAAGTTCCTTATATTTTCCTTGGACCTGTCTTGATGGTATTCTGCTTTGCAGGAGCTTATTCAAACAGTGGTAATGTTAATGAGATGATTATGATTGTACCAATAGCTATATTTGGTTATATCATTAACAAGTTAGGTTTCTCAGTTGTACCACTTATGTTAGGACTGATCTTGGGACCTATTGTAGAGCAAAACTTCACACGTTCCATGATTTTATCAGAAGGAAGTATGTCAATATTCGTAACACGTCCAATCTCTATTGGTATCTTAATAACTACTATTATCTTTGTCTTCATCTTTATTAAAATGAATCAAGCAGAAAATAGTATGTTAAGTGATGAGGGCGCAGCAAATGCCTTAAGGGAACAAGTGAGTGAGGAATAAAATCAAGGGGGCTTCCCCCTTTGATTTTTACTAGAATTATATCGTTTTCGATAAAATCGGAGGAACAGGATGAAAGCTAAAACGACTATGCCACTCATTCTACTTGCTGTGATTTGGGGGTGTTACTACGTAGCAAGCCAAAAATCAGTAGAAATCATGTCGGTATTTACAACAGGTATCATTATTAGATGTATTACTATGGTTTTATTAACTTTATTAATGATAGGGAAGAAAGAAATACATACATTATTGAATATAAAGGGCATATGGCCGCGGCTGTTATTAATTGGACTACTTGGCTTTTTGCTAGATCTAACAGCATTTGTTGGATTAGCATTTTCAACAGCAGGAAGTGGAACAGCACTACTAAAATGCGATATCCTTTTTGTCAATTTGATTACTGTATTGATTTACAAACAGAAATTCACTAAAAAAGAATGGCTTTATACATTTGTGATGTTATTTGGTGTGCTAATGGTTATGAAAATTGATTTTACTCAGTTTAAATTAGGGAGCAAGGGGGATATATTCTTTATTTTGAGTGCATTATTTGTATCTATTAATGCATTTGTCATCAAGAGTGTTCAGAAGGATAAGAAAAACCCAGCACCCAATAATGTAGTGGCCTATTATAACAATTTTATCACCATGATTTTATTTACAATCACAGCTTGGGTAATGGGAACACTTGGTGAGCTAAGATTATTTGGTACTAATCAATTTATAACTGTGGCACTTCTTTTAGCAGGTCTAGGACAAACTTT
>JAEXBC010000021.1 GCA_023457875.1 Bacillota bacterium
AGTATAAGTTGTTCAACACTTCGTGTCCATAGTTATATACTAACACCAATTCAACCTCATCCCTTTCTCAATAAATGTTAATGCAATCCGCAGGCGTTCACCCGCCTGTCGTTTAAAGTTTTCTGCGATGACTGCAACTTGCCGCTTTCTTGAATCTTCTCGCACTTGTGGAGTGTTGATTCAAGGGAGGTCTTTGCATCTTCCAGTTCCTGCTTTGTGTATTCGCTCATTTTCCCCTCCTCAACTTTGGCTTAATCAGATCGTAGTTTTTTTGCAATTGTTCTTTAGTTGTTTTCATAACAAAAAACCTTCTATACGCTTTCAACTTTTACTTCATTCTTTTCAAAAAGAATTGCTTGATTATTGCTAATAGGCTTTAGCAGTATTTTCGAACCATAGGTATCTATGATTTTTTCAACTGCCTTTTTGAAGGGAGCATTTGTATGATGTGGAACAGGATAGAACTCAACAATCCCAAGTCCATGAAAACCGACTAATTCAGGGGCCTTTTTTACACTATCCATCATTTGCGCAAATTCGACATCAGGAGAAACAACCATTGCTCCAGCAGATTCCCCTATATAAACTTTGCCATACTCAACCTGCTCTATAATAATCTTATCTGCACCGCTTTTTCTTAATTCTTGAAGCAAGAAAAAGGTGTTTCCGCCGGTAATATAGATAAAATCATTTTGTGTCAGTTTGTTTATAATTTCATCACTTGTAGCTGTTGATATTTCAAGCTCATCAACAATCATCCCCATTTTCTCTAATGCTTTCCTACCGGATTTCACAAAGAAGTTCACCTTTTCTACAACGCTTGCTGTAGGAATAAACGTTACCGTTTTCCCTTTTACATCTCCTGCGAAATTTAAAAATAAATTCATCACATCCTTAAACGATGAAGCAAGAAACATTTTTTTCATTATAAAAACACAACCTTTCCAATCTAAATTTATTATTTCAAAATCAGCTTATATCAAACTAACATCCAACCTGACCACACAACCTCGCCAAAATCAAAAAACATCTAAATCGACCACTCACGAACCCGTGTTATCTAAATCGACCACTCGCTAAGTGCTGACATCTAAATCGCTCTCTCGCACTCGAAAATGCCAGCTTTGACTTGTGCCCATGAAGCGATATTTTCACGATTTAACACATCGGATTTTTACTCTCAAATCCCGAAAAGCCCTTATTTCAAGGCTTTTCTACGCTCTCACTTCTCAGCCCTTGACATCAATACAACCGTCTCAACGTGGCTCGAGATGATAGCAAGTACGTCTTTATCGCACTATGCCCGCCTTTCGTTTGTGGGAACATATCCACTGCCATTTCGTGTGTCCGTGGAAACATATCCACTAAATAATTATCATCATAACAACAATATTCTCGGGTCAAAGTTTACAGTAGTTTCATTAACATATACATCAATTTTTTCACCTCTATGTGATTCGATTGTTTCTAACATTTGAGATGAAATTCTTGATTTCCCACTTATATTTTTTATGTCATCATAAACATCAAAAGTAAAACTTTTATCAAGGTCAAACACATATATTTTAACCATTAAAGAAGTTCCTAAATACTCGCCACCTGTAACATATGTACCATTCCCACCGGGATAATTATCGTATTTATATTGGTCAGGTCCTTCTATGCCTTGCTTAATATATGTTGCACGATTCTGGAACTTTTCTATGCTAACAATTCGACCTTTCATCTTTTCCATATAAGCCACCTCCATTCAAAAGTCCTACTCCCTTTCCAAGGTTTCAATCCAACTATATTTTTCACCATTATATAGTTTGTAAAACTCGTCTCTATTATTATAGTGATGCCCCACTAAATTAGGTCTGATAGCATCTCTTACCGATAGGATTAATTCTTTCTCTACCTCATTATCCACCAAGGCCATCATAGCAAGGACATAACCTGCATATAAGCCTTCCAAATATCCATCTTGATGAAAATTGGCAATCAAGAGTTCATCTGGTAAACCATTATAGCCTTTAGGAATAATTCCCTTTTCAAAAAGCTGGTTAGACCACTGAGCAACTATTTCCTGCTTTGCATCTGGACTACTAAGCAATTTTTCAATTCCTTTTGGTATATCTTTTGTTTTACCTTTTAAGTAATCAAAGACTATATTTGATAACAGCGTCAAAGCATCTGATATATTTTCATTAATATTTTCTTTAACCTTATCAGCAACTCCATCACCAAGATGTACAGATTTATCATTTTCTATCATGTAACTATCCTCCGTTATTAGATTTTTACCGTTTTTAACGAAATAAATATTGCAAATTATAACAATATGTTCTTTAGAGCATTGCTCATTAATTCTTGACGTTTTTCCATAAACTCTTCAAAATTTGAAAGTTCATAGGAAATGCCTTCCGGAAGGTATTTGGCATTTTCAGAGTTTTCATCTACTTTCAACCAATCCGCAAGTGGAGTAGCATTCTTCGATTCGTTCTCTCGACCTTCTAACAATTGAAGATTTGCAAGTGTGTTTCTTCTTCTACGCCATTCTTCTTTAGTGTCTTCATCAATCACTAAACCACTCGACAATACCAAGCCATTAATCTTTCCTTCTTCAAATCCAGTATGTGGATGCATATGGTCTTGATGAAACCCCTTCTGGCTGTACTTTAAGTTTGGATACAGAAGCGAAAGCAACATAAATGTATATGCACCTATTTCATATGTATCAAACATCGCATCAATTTCATCTGCTGTATAACGAAGTGTTCTGTCCCCGGTGAACCTAACACTATTAAGATTTGACATTTTAAATAAATCTGCAGGTGCAGCTTTCAATGCTTCTCTAATACTTGTTAACGCAGAATTTGATGCTGTACCAAAAATCTGCTTAACTTGAGCAATAACAATGTACTTTCTTAATTCACATTTACTTTCTGCATCAAATTTTCCACCTTTGAATCTATAATAGACCATAGGGGAAATAGCAACATAGGATATGATGTTTTCAGAATTAAATCCGAATTCATTCAACAAGTCGACCGTATCTTTAATAGCTTGACGGATACTGTTCCAGTTATCTTTAATTTTGAGTACACTATCTTTTTTAAATGTTTCAACTTTCAATGCTACTGATATATCTAATAGATACAGGCAAGTACGCATTATGAAGTCATTCGTGAAATTAAAACCTTCACCCTTTTTGTTAATCTCTGATAACAGCTTGTCTATTTCATCTCTTGCTTTATCCCAATGAGATACAATAGTTGAGAACAGCAAATCACTTTTAGACAGCACTGTACCACCGGAATTTACTCTTACAAAAATATCCAAAACGCTATCAATTGAATCCTTCTCTACCTCAAAATAATTAATTATCTCGTCTGTCGCAAGTCTTGTGTGAAGTAATGATATATTTTTTGTTGCTGTTTTATCTGTAGCCCATCCATTAGGAATAATAACATCCGTCAAAAGG
>JAEXBC010000022.1 GCA_023457875.1 Bacillota bacterium
CATTTACATCTTCTCCAGAAGCAAGTACATGATCAAGACCGCCGTAACCGATATCGTAAGACCAACCGTCTCCACCTAACATCCATACAGAACGTTTTACAAGATAATCTTTCTTATCTTCAATTTCTGCAAGTAATGCTTTTGCTTTTGCATCAGTGATTTGATTATTTTTTAATACGCTTAATACTTTTTCACTTGCTGCCTTAGATTCTTCTCCAAGATTCATTGTTTCTAACCATGCATTGAAGGCTTCTTTAGCATTTGCATCAATATCTAAGCTTACTAACTCTTTCATAGTAGCAGCTAATTTTGTTCTCATTTGTTTAACACCTAAGTGCATACCAAGACCAAATTCAGCATTGTCTTCAAATAATGAGTTAGCCCATGATGGTCCTTTACCTTTACTATTCTTAGTATAAGGTGTACTTGGTGCTGAACCACCCCAGATAGAAGAACATCCTGTTGCGTTAGCAATCATCATACGATCACCGAAAAGTTGAGTGATTACTTTGATATAAGCTGTTTCTCCACAACCTGCACAAGCTCCTGAGAACTCGATAAGTGGTGTTTTAAATTGACTATTTTTAACATTGATACCAAGGTCTAAATCATCTTTGCTGCTAACTTCTTTCATTGCAAAGTTCCAGTTATCACATTGAACTGCTGTTTGAGTTGCAAGAGGTTTCATAACAAGCGCCTTAGTCTTAGCTGGACAGATATCTGCACAGTTACCGCAACCTGTACAATCCATTGGGCTAACTTGAATTCTATAGCTGAATGCTTCTAAACCTTTTCCGATAGCTTTCTTTGTAGTAAAGCTTTCTGGTGCTTTAGCTTTTTCTTCCTCTGTTAATAATACTGGACGAATTGTTGCATGAGGACAGATAAATGCACATTGGTTACATTGAATACAATTTTCAATATCCCACTCTGGAACATTAATAGCAATACCACGTTTTTCGTATGCTGATGTACCACATGGGAAAGTACCATCTTCGATACCAGCAAAAGCACTTACTGGTAATTTATCTCCTTCTTGTGCATTCATAGGACGAAGAATGTTAGTGATGAATGCTGGCTCATCTACACTTGCTGCAGCTTCTTCTTGAGCTTCGTTCCAAGATGCTGGTACATCTATTTTAACAGCTGCTTCAAAACCACGGTCAATAGCTGCGTAGTTCATGTTAACAACTTTTTCACCTTTTTTACCGTATGCTTTAACAACAGCTTCTTTTAAGTATTTAATTGCGTCTGCTTCAGAAATAATTTCTGCGAGTTTGAAGAATGCTGCTTGCATGATCATGTTAATACGGTTACCAAGACCAATTTCACTTGCAATCTTTGTTGCGTTTACAGTGTAGAATTGGATATCGTTTTGCGCAATATAGTTTTTCATATGTGCTGGTAAGTTCTCTTCGATTTGAGCTTGATCCCAAATACAGTTAAGTACGAAAATACCGCCTTTTTTAAGTCCACTAAGTACATTGTATTGATATACATATGATTGATTATGACAAGCAATATAATCAGCCTCGTCAATTAAATAAGGTGAGCGAATTGGTGTATCACCGAAACGAAGGTGAGACATAGTTACACCACCTGATTTCTTTGAATCATATGCGAAGTATGCTTGAGCATATTTGTCTGTGTGGTTACCAATAATCTTAATTGCTTGTTTATTAGCACCTACAGTACCGTCTGAACCAAGTCCCCAGAATTTACATCTTACTGTTCCTGGCTCTACGATTTTAAGTTCATCTTTTTTAGCAATTGATGTATGTGTTACGTCATCAACAATACCTAATGTAAAGCCTTTTTTAGGTGCATCGCTTACTAAGTTATCAAATACAGCTTTGATATCTGAAGGTGTTGTATCTTTTGAACCTAAACCATAACGTCCACCAATGATCATTGGTTGTCTGTCTTGGCCATAGAATGCTGAACAAACATCTAAGAATAATGGTTCACCGTTAGAACCTGGTTCTTTAGTACGATCAAGTACACAGATACGTTTTGCAGTTTGAGGTATAGCTTTTAATAAATGCTCATTTGAGAATGGTCTATAAAGATGTACTTTTACAACACCATATTTAGCTCCCTTTGCATTTAAAGCTTGAACTGTTTCTTCAATTGTTTCTGTTACAGAACCCATAGCAACGATAACATTTTCTGCATCTTCTGCTCCATAGTAGTTAAATAAACCATAGTTTCTACCTGTTAAGTTATTTAACTTACCAATATATTCTTCAACAATAGGAATGATATTTGTATAGAAAGGATTGCTAGCTTCTCTTGTTTGGAAATAAATATCTGAGTTTTGAGCAGTTCCTCTTGTTACTGGGTGATTTGGTGAAAGTGCATTATCTCTAAATGCTTTAAGTGCATCTTGATCAACTAAAGCAGCTAAATCATCATAATCGATAGCTTCTACTTTTTGAATTTCATGAGAAGTTCTAAATCCATCAAAGAAATGAACAAAAGGTAATCTACCTTTGATTGCAGCAAGGTGAGCTACTGGAGCTAAATCCATTACCTCTTGTACTGAACCTGTTGCAAGCATTGCACAACCTGTTTGTCTTACAGCCATAACGTCTTGGTGATCACCAAAAATATTAAGTGCTTGAGCAGCTAATGCACGTGCGCTTACATGGAATACACCTGGTAAAAGCTCTCCAGCTACTTTGTACATATTAGGAATCATAAGTAATAACCCTTGTGATGCAGTAAAAGTAGTGGTTAATGCTCCTGCTTGTAATGAACCGTGGAAAGCACCAGCAGCTCCAGCTTCTGATTGCATTTCAACTACATTAACAGTTTGATCAAAAATATTTTTCTTTCCTTGTGCTGCCCATTCGTCTACTACCTCTGCCATGGTTGAAGATGGTGTGATAGGATAAATTGCAGCTACATCAGTATAAGCATATGCTACATAAGCTGCAGCTGTATTACCATCTACAGTCATTATTGTCTTTCCCATTTTATCTCTCCTTTGTTTGTTTTATATCATTACAAATTTTTAGAATGGACTTCAATTTCCATATCTACCCATCCTAAGTTTTTGCATAATATCATTCTACATCTTCCTACATTATCTGTAAACATTCTACCAACAATATCCTTGCTACAAAATTTAAACAAAATATCGTTTTTAATTTTGTATACTGTGTACACGTGTAATTTTAGTTTATATTTTTTTTGGTAATTTGTAAATACCCTTTAAAAATTATTCTATTTTTCATGGCATTTTTTCCCTTTCTTGCTCCTGCAAATTGAGCAAATATAGTGTATATACTACTTATCTATAAAATAACTTGAACAAGTACCAAAAGTATTATATGGTATGAACATATTTATTTTTGAATATATTTTAGATAAGGGGAAAACCATGCATATTTTTTATGGTACTGGATCTATATTTTACACCTTGTGTTCTATAGCTGCTGTTATACTAATCATTTATGCCTCATATAAAGTAAAAAAATAGAAAAGTTATCAGTATATTAATCATTAGATACTTATATAAAAGTAGAATAAAATAAAAAACAAAATAGGACATTGAAGCAAAAATTGTTTGCTTCAATGCCCTATCTTATATAACCCTTATAAGGTTCGTTTAATACTTATTGAATAACATATATATCACTTGGAAGATTGAGTTCTTGTTTTTCCACCTTAGATACCTTCAGCTGGACATCAAAGGTGGTAGTGCTATTAGCAAGGTAATCCACCTTACCTTTCAAATCAAGGGTGGCCGTATTATTTTCAAAAGTGGCTTTTGCCTCGCAAGAACTCCCATATAAAGTTCCTCTTAAAAAGTAATACCCTATCTCATACAACTCCCCATCACCAAAGTACTTATTGATATTTTTAATGAAATTTCCTTTTCGGGTAGATGAATCTATTTTTTTACTATTTCTTTCATAGCTCATCGTATAAGAATCCTCTGGCAGCACCTTCTCAAGTATATCATACACTTCTGATGGCTTACTAAAAATAGCCTTTAAAAAGGTCATACTACTTTGGCTTATGCCCTCATCATCAAGCTTTATAGTATAAGTATTGCCCGCTTGTTTAATCGGGAAATCTACAGTTTCTTCGTCAAGAAGCTCCAGAAGTTGAACCACGGATTTCTTGCCATCTCTTATATCGCTAAAAAACGTACTCATAGAATAGGGCAAATCAATGCTGATATAATCACTGCCTAACTTATCATAGTGTCTACTAGGATAGTTTAAAAGAAAATAATTTCTATCTGCAATTAACTTCTCACCATTTATGTAGCCTTCAATACGCTCTAACTTATTGGTATCACTTTCCTTACCCTCTAATACAAAATGGGCCTTTTCATTTTCTAAATCTACATAAGCATTGAGATTAAACGTCATAGAAGTAGTAGAAGATTTCTCTCCAATATTATAATAAGCCTCTACTTGCTCGTAAACTAGTTTTCCCCTTAAACTCACCTCAAAAAACTGCCCATCCAATACTTTGTTCATGTCATCGATAAGTGCCTTTTGCGCTGGATTACACCCAGTTAGACTAGATATTATCAAAGCTAATATCATGATCCAAGTTACCTTTTTCATATCACTTCCCCCTTATTTAAATGGATTCTCATAAATCCTTATTTGCTTTGCGCCATCTTCTCCAACGATTGAAAAGTAAAATCCATAGCTTTCTAGCTCACTTAGCGAAATCAAAGCATCTGCCTTATCCCTTCGGGTTTTAAGATAGCGTAATTTAGTCTTGTCAATCGCAAATTCTCCTATACTAGGCTCTTCATAGTCACTCTCTTCTTGGTAGTCCTCCCACGCTTCGGCCTCCAATACTTTATAAAACTCTGCTTCCTTATCACTTAACTGTCCATCATACCCTTTCTCTTTCAATTCCATAAAGTATTCCATTTGTTTCATTTTTACCTCATCGTATATTGGGTCACTGGCTTCACGATAGCCCATTTCATCAAAGTTGTCCTTTTCTAAAAGACAATAGCTATTACTCTTTTCATCATAGTAAATCATGAGACGATCCCCCCAATAATCCTCTCCCAAATGGAGGTAATACGCTCCGTCCAATTCACACCCATAGGAAAATCCATCATCATAACTTGCATCAGTCTCAGCTTTACTTAATGGCTCATCAAGAATTGGCAAATATAAGCCCTCCCCATAGGCGTATTTCCAATAACTATCTACCTTTCGCACAGAAGTAGGTAAGCTAATGGCTTCCTTACTACAGGGTTCTATCGTCGTATGAATATTGACATCTAACACATTTGCTTTTAAGAATTGCAAATGTCCTTTGATTTCATTTGAGAAATAGTTGTCTTCTAGGGTTGTGTTTACTTCTAAAGAGGTGCCATAGCAATACGCCTTAATAAAATAATTAATTCTTTCAATCCAATGATTCTTTTTAATATATCCAACAATCTCATCCACTTGGTCTTTCATTTCTGCTTGATAATATGCATCCACTGTGTCATATTCTACATCTTGATATGTACCTGTCTTATCATCATAAACACTACTTATAAATGAAGGTTGATCTATTTCTACATACTTCTTAATAATTGAATCAACATTATTGATGACCTTATTACCTGCTTTTTCAAAAAGATCGCCTAATGCCTTGTAATCCAATTTCAGCGTGTAAGTATGATTTTTCTGTGTAAGTGGTAATTCCACACTAACCAGATCCGCTACAGGCTTATATTTTATTAAATCCTCCCACATTTCCTGATCAAAAAATCCCAATTCTCCCTTGCTAAAAGGATAAGCAAAATACTCTTCTTTTGCTAAATGGAATATACCCTCTGGATATTGTTTTGCTAGGTAATC
>JAEXBC010000023.1 GCA_023457875.1 Bacillota bacterium
GTTCGAAAGCAGATAGATTTAATCAATCCAATGAATACTAAAATTGAACTTGGCGATCCCCTGAATACTATTATTGAAAAGCTAGATACATCAAAGTTATTAGATGAAATCACAAAGCTAATAGAAGGGAATAAATCCGGAGTAGTCATAAAGAAAAATAGTGATGTACTAACGATTGGTACAAGCAAATATGCAGCTATGGTGATTGGTTTTACAACAAAAGCAGATACCAACCTAAACTGTACAGTAACACTAACCGGAAAAGCAATGGAACAGACTACCCTTAGTATTTTATTTTCTTTAGATGGTGTGTATTATGACTTAAAGCCAGTTCAAAAGTTAGCTGCCGGAGATAATGTTCTAGGATTTACCTTGCCAATGCCACAAGTACAGGCAGGAAGTCATAGCTTTATCGTAGAACTTTGGGTTTCAAATGGTAGCTTTATTATTGAAAAGAATAACTTACAAATATCTATAGAAGGACTTCATATTGAAGGTGGCCTAAGTGCAACACTTCCTAGAATTGAAGTGGTGTATACCTATCTTTATACTCTGTTTTATAGAAAGATAAATTCTTATGATTTCAAAGAAGATTATGTCTTGTTAAAGCCAAGAAATGATGATGTTTCCGGGAGAATATTTAGTAATTACAGTACATTTATGAGTCAAATACCTTTTTATGAAGACGAGAGAGTGATTGAAATTGCACTAAAAGTAATGGGAATTGTAGAAGAATTCTCAAGAATAAAAAGTCTACGATACGAGTATGATGCCGAGTGGGTTGATTGGGATTCTGACTTTGATAAAAAAGTCGATGGGAACTATGAGAGCTATAATCGGGCAACAATAAAAGAACCGATATTTGAAGTATCAGGAACTCCAGTGGCTTCAGATACCGGTGCTATCTTTTCAGTTCCCTTACCCAATAGCGAACTATACCAAAACCTTGTTAGTATTAGCACGAAACTTGTGAAGGAGGAAAACTGATGTCGGTAATACAAGAATTTACACTTCCCAAAGGAAATCAAGGAATGACATTAATTGGAACGAGTAATGATGATTCCACGATTACATTCCCCACGCTAGAATTTAGTTTCTTATACAATAATGCGTCTGTGAACACCATTTTTTCTAGTGGTAACAGCTGGATTGGAATAGGTGCTGGGTCAGAGCACATCTCCATTAATCGGAGTGATACCAGTTATAACAATTTGTTCTATGCCAACGAAACGGAGTATGGTTTAAAGGTCTTTCGAGTTAGATTTGAAGGAAATAGCTATTACAGAAGCTGGGGCAGTAATGATCTGATTTGGGAGTTTAGTGTATTTGAAGATGGAGTTATGCGCCTTGTCATAGAAAAGACACCAAATACTGCATCTGATAATTTCAGTAATCCAGGAGGAGCAGCTTTTTCGGTACGGTTTGAGACAGGCAAGTCTTATATCTTTACCGCACAAAATGAGAACGGTACAAACTTTATCGTAGAAGAAGGAAGCTATCTCCCTTGCAAAAGCAAGTTCCTATTTGTTGATGAGGAAGGGGTTAAATCTTATGTACAAACAGAAGAGTTAAATTTATGGAGTAAGGTGGCAGATCAACCCGTTACAGAAGCAATTTTTATAGAGCATGGAGTAGATGTATTACCAAACGATTTGACTGGATTATTAAATCAAGCCACGTTATGTTATTTTACAGATAATCCTAGCGTGGTTACAGATATTGGGAATTATACATTAGAAGTAAAACAGGTGGTTACAAGTAAGCCAAAAGTTATTATTCAAAATGAAAGTTTTCTAATAATACAGGGTAGACAGATACGTGCAATCGAGGTGGAAACATCAGAAGTTGGAGGGAAAATATGCATTGCAATTAGCTTAGATAATGGCGTTAGTTATTCTACTTTTTCTAAAGATACCTCAACCTTTGTGCCAATTAATATAACGAACGTTGAGGAGTTTCTTTTAAATGGAATGAGCGCAAGTGATCTTGTTGATATGGATTATGAAGTGCTGAATCAAATGATAGGAGAAACGCTAAGTTTTGCTTATGTGCTCGAGAAACCTACCCTAAATGATATTTGCAAATTAAAGGCGGTGAAAATAAGATATGAACAGTAGCAGAGAATGTATCTCTTATAACAAGGATTTCTTAACAGGGGAAGTGCAAAGTGAAATCAAGCATAAGAAGAATACCGGTATAAAAGGAAAAGTAACGGTTAGTCTTTTTGATGCTAATACCGGTGATAAAACCAAAGAAGCCTATACGGAAAACTTGATTCCAGACCTGTATTTTAAAGATACCTTCATGGGGCATTTTGTTAATGGGATTATGGGAGTGGGTAATACCAGGAGTTGCAATAATCATAGCTGGTTTAATTACCTTTATCTTACAGACAGTGATAAGCCAGAACATGTTAATGAGCAACGAGTACAAGGAAATATTATCGGTTATGCCCATAGAAATGATCCTTATTCAGGAAATGATATACAAAGGGGAACGATTAATCGGGCTGAAACTAGGTTTGAAATAACAGATAGCAGATTAAAGGTGAATTTTGTGTTTGACTTTCCAACGCATGCTGCAAACGGGGTGACGGAGAGTCTTTATTTTTGTGAAGCAGATCCTACAAATAAGGACTATTTTTATTTGGGTTCATCCTTCACAGGTAGGGAAACTGCAGATAATGATAGCTCAATTAATGCAAGTACAAATCCTAGTCGATATTTTGGAGTTAATATGGGATTTTCCTATGCAAGGGTTGTTAATTTTCTTACTCTTTCAAAGGGTTATATGGCCATTGATTGTAATAACACATCCTTTACTCAAAGTAGTTATATTCAGTTTCCTGATAGCATCAAAGGGCATTGGATTTATATACCGTTTGATGTCAATGTAAATGACTTTTTGTTATGGGAACAGGCTGTAAAATTACTCAATGCAGATGGAAATCCCTTGGTTGCAATTTCAACGGATCCGGTGAAAAAGTATGATGGCCTTCAGTTTCTATCTCCATATAGAACAAGTGCTACGGATTATATTCTTGTTGGTTTTAATACTTATAATGTAAACGAAAGTGGAAAAAGCAATCGATATCTTCGTATTTATAAATGGAGTAAAGTAGGTGTTTTACTTTCTCAGACGGATATAAACTTAACGCAGGGATTTAAAGATACAGATTATAATTTACTATTTAACGTAGCCATAATTGATGGAAATAATATTTACACAGATGGTTGTATCGATGTTGTTGGCTATATACAAAATACAGATACACAATTTAATGAGCAGGTGTATTCGAGTTACTGGGGTAAGGTTAATATTGACGGAGAAATTGTGCAGAGGATGAACATTAAACCTAAGATAGGAAACTGTACCTGGTTTGGAACAAAAGGAATGAATAGTGGAAATGTTGAAAGACGGTGTTATGTAAGTAACTTTAGAAGAACGAAGACAAAAGTGTATGTTTATTATAGTGGAACACAAGGTGGTACGAGCTTTTGGCAATGTATTAGCCTTGGGGGTAATTTAATAGAAGCATACCGCGACAAATTCAGAATTGACGGAAATAATTATGCTCCTTATAATTTGCTAGACTCAGATCGATGGATAGCCAGGTATATGAATTCCGGTTCAAGTAACTGTAACTTCTTTATTTCTAATCTGCTAACGTCAAGACCAATAGGAACACATACAAGGCTTACACAACCTGTGGAAAAGACAGAAGCCAATACAATGAAAGTTCAGTATATGTTTGAAGTGGATTTACTCAACTATGCTGAAGATTACTATTAAAAGAGGGCATCACTAAAATTAGTGTTGCTTTTTCTATGCAAAAAATAGAAAGAGAGGATTTTGATATGAAGGATTTATGGAATGGGTTTCAAATAGCTATTGCTGCTATTGGAGGCTGGCTAGGTTACTTTCTAGGTGGATATGATGGATTTTTATATGCATTAATCGTGTTTGTGATTCTTGATTATATAACTGGATTAATGTGTGCCATCCTTGATAAGAAACTTAGTAGTGAGATTGGATTTCGAGGCATTTTTAAGAAGGTACTAATCTTTATAATGGTTGGTGTGGGACATCTTGTGGATTCTAAGATTATAGGTGGTGGTAGTGTATTAAGGACAGCAATCATCTTTTTTTATTGTTCAAATGAAGGTGTTTCTTTACTTGAAAATGCTAGTAGAGTGGGGCTTCCAGTACCAGAAAAACTAAAAGATAT
>JAEXBC010000024.1 GCA_023457875.1 Bacillota bacterium
TCATAATATTGAGTAGGTGTGACCGTTAATTTCAAAGGCTTATTATTGTTTAAGTATATAAAAATCTGATATATGCTACTCTCGTCATTGTAACATGCTTTAAACTGTATTTTATTAATGTTACTCGCTGAAACTGTTGTATTGATACTTTTAAACAAAGAATACCAATCAAATATAATCTGCTGCACATCAAAAATGATAATTTGATTTTTATGTATATTAAATATAATCCCTATAAAAACAAGGTTAAATATAATAGCTAAGATTATAAAACTAATATGAAAATGAGAGAATATCAGGCACAGATTTATAAACAGAATGGAAAAGATTGAAAGTATTACTGTATTTCTTCTGCTCCTTGGATGTTCTTTATAATAATCATACTTCTTCATTAAATCTCCTCATCTCTTACAATATGCTGTATGATTGGGTAATGATAGAACTTGCGTTTACATGGGTGCCTAGCCAAAGTACGCTTTAGTGTCCATTTTCCATCTATACTTTATCTTGTGGAAATGAATTAAACCATGCTCTGTGCTCAAAAGCTTTTTTGGGTGGTACGATGCATTTTTCTTCGGCAATGCCAACTGGAAGAAAACATACCAGTTCAAAATCACTAGGTATATTTAGTATCTGTGCCATTTTATCACATATTCTATCATCATCTGTTATATGCCCCTCATACCAACAACTCTGATATCCTAATTCCACGATTGCAAGTAGCATATTTTCAATAGCTGCAGAATAATCTTGTATAGCAAAACATTTATCTCTGTATGCATTTATCCTTTTTGTAAGCACACAAATAATCGCAGGAGCTGTTTCTCCTACAGGTGGATCCATTACTGCAAAGATTCTATCCAATACGCTATGGTCATCCACCGCAATCAAGCTGGTCGTCTGCTTATTACAGCCAGAAGGCGCATTTAATCCTGCCTCCATAATTGTTATTAAATCTTCTCTTGGAACTATTGTTGATTTATATTTTCCACGATAGCTACGTCTCTCATTGATTATATCAATCACGCCCATAACTCCTCCCAATACCCTTGATTACACTCACTTTATAGCCTTTTTATGGAGCACATTCGCTTTTTGATTATATTCCGATTTTACGCCTTAGATACTCACGAGAAATTAAATTACTTTCATACATTGTCTTTTTTGTTGGCAAATCTGTTTCAACTACATAAACACCTGAATAGTTGGATTGTTCTAGTAAAGAAATTATCGTTTTAAAATCTATATCTCCTTGCCCTAACTCAGTATACAATCCATTTGAAACAAATTGATTATAGTTCCATTGGCTAGAAATCCCCTTGTGTAAGGTATCTAAAACTATATCCTTCAAGTGAACAGCGTGTATGATAGAAGTATATTTTTTGAAGAATTCAACCACGTTAATTCCTCCAAATGCCAATTGCCCCGTATCCGGTCCCATAAATAAAAGCCCCGGCTTAATCTCACTAAAAAGTGTTTCTATTTCTCCAATAGTTTCTATTACTGATCCTGCATGGCTATGAAAACAAGGCCTTATTCCATTAAACATAAATATTTCACATATTTGAGTGATTGTTTCTACAAATACTTTCCATTCATCCGCCGTCATTCCATCTTGAGGCGTTACTCTCCCTGCAACATCAGTACGTGTTAAGCCACGACTGCCTTTATAATCGTTCCACCCAAGTGTACCAATAAATATTTCAGTAAGACCAAGTTGAAGAGAATAGTTTAAGAACTCCTTGGCTTTTGCAATAGCTATATCTCTTTCCTCCAACAACCAATATCGACCTTCTAAATAACCCGGTGCAGGAACTAGTTTAGCTTTATCTAGCTCCTCTTTAAACTTTTCTATATTTTTAAAGTCTAGTACGAGAGGCGTTCCTTCATATCCGGACTTTGCAATTTCTTTGTAAACTTGCTCCCAAGGCGTCTCACTAGGGTATCCTAGTCTTCCGGCAACAACTAAATGTTTTTTCATTTGTTTCCCCCTAAGTAAACTCTGTTATAGGCGTTTACAAAACGCCATAACCCATATAAATACAGTCACTTTCACTTCTATCTAAAGCTTATACTATAGTTAAAGAATTTTCAACTTATTACCTCTCATTTTATCAAGAAATATGCGCTTTTCCGTTATGAATGTATAGGAGCGATTTTTTCTTTCATCTGTCAGATCTAAAAAAGACTTCCAGACCTTGAAATTTACAATAAAACTTCAAATCAGCCCAAAAGTCCTCTTTTTTTAATGCGTGTTTGAATTGACGCTTACGTTCTATTAACTATTTCCAAATAATTCTTACTCATCTCCACCTCAACTGCATAAAAAATGACCGTTCAGTACATACTTTACTGATTACGGTCATTTTTCGTTCAACTATCCTATTCTCTAACGCGAAGGGGAAAAGCAGGATCATAGATAGAATTTATCTTTATGGCATAAGAAGTTTTATTCATAATATCTTGATCCGTAACATAATGGACATCTAAAAGTCCATCGGACTGATATCCAGTTTTCAAATAATTCATTTGAGATAAAGCCTTACTCCAACCATCAAGCCATGTTGAAAGCTGCTTCTTCTGCATCTCGGTACCATCAAAGTGAAGGAGCAGGTCAATATCACTATTACACCTTGCCGAACAATTATTAGTACTACCAAAAAGATAGATTCCCTTTACTCCAGAAGCACACATATCTATCCCAGCAGCTATTTGTTCTGCCATATAGTGACGCCATTTCCAGCCATGGTCTTCCTTATTATCTTCTATGTTCTCTGCTCCTGTCTGTTCAAAATCAGGTCCCCACTTAGCGCTGGAAGGGGAATCTAGATAAGCTATCGCCTTTTGCAAATCAGCATTCATTAAGACAACCAGTTCTTTTTCGAAGCCGACTTTTTCTACTCGAATTACTTTAATCACATGACTTAAATAAGAATAGGACGGAACCATTTCTCCTAGGAAATTATTCTTATTAGAAAAAAAACATTTATTAAATACAATTTGCTGGTCTTCTGGATAAAGCGGAAGGTACTTGATATTTTCTTCCACGAGATCTTGAAAAAAATGTGTGCCAAATGAGAGTTCTGGCTGAAACCGTGACTCCTTTGCCGCAATTTCAATGAGCATCGCTGTATTATTAATATCCGAATAGGCAACAGGAACACCCAGCTTAATATCACCACGGCTACCCCATCGTCCTGGACCCATTAAAATAAAGCTTTTCCGAGGAAGGATACTGTTCAGGTGGTTGATTGCATATGCTACATTCACTAAATCCTCACGCTTTTCTAACGCCGCATATTCCACAGGATCCACATACACTATCGTCTTAATTCCAGTAACCTTTCCATTGGAAATATATTTATCTGCTGTAAAAATAGTTTTTTGGTAAGGTATATCCGGAGGAATGGCAACAGGTTTACTATCGTAATTTCTGCTTTGCGGACGGCATTGTAACAGGTAAAGATTATCACCGTCGCTGGCAAATTCAATGTCTACGGGATATCCTAACTTCTCCTTTAGTAAGACCATAACAGACTGAATTTGCTTTATCATGGATGTGTTTCTGACCAAATGATCAAAGGTAATGACAATTTCATCTGATTTAAAGTTCGTTGTAAATGAATTCACGCCAACTAGAATGTCCTCCTTCAATACAGAAGCCACATAGTTAATATGAGGGATTTGATTTCCATATTCCTTAACCACCTGAGCAATGGGAAGGGTTAAGAAGCATTTATTTTCAACATCTAACACATCCATCATCTGAGGCGAATACTTTACTAAATCGACTGCCAACTGATTCACCAGAAGGTTTGGTTGCCCTGGAGAAATCAATATGGGATAATCATCTCCGATTCGGTCCACTGCCCTCGTTCCTAGCCCCATTACCATTCTTAGCAGACCATCCTCCCGCCTGATTCTGGAGGACCACCTGAGCTCATTGTTGCTAAAAGCAACTCCGGCATAGAGCGGAAAGAAATAAGGCCCCACTCTGGTTCCTACTACCTCCTGAATCATAATACCCATTTGTTCGGAACAGTCGATTAAATTACGCTCTATTCGATATTGAATGGAGTCTGGGTTAAACAAAGAAGCATAAACTTCTAAAATACCCTCTATCAATTGCTGAAGTCTTTCTGCCTTGGTCCCTGAATTGATTATAAAAAGACTTTTATATTTTCCAGAAAAGGAGGTATCTATCTGATCTTCTAATAGACTTGATGATCGGACAATTAAAGGCTTATCCTGACAGCTCTCCAGTATTTGTGCCAGTTCATTAATAATATAAGAAGAAAACTTGGAATTCTTCATCATATGAATAATTCTAGGATAACTTGTTCGTATATCAAGAATATCCCGATATTTATGCTCATTTAGTTCATCCAAGCCATTTCTTTCAATCAGATTGGATAATTCATCGGCAGTAATATACCAGGTTCTAGGGACTTTAATCTTAGAAAACTCTGGATTTTCCTTAACATGAGAGGCTATAATCTGATTTGCTATAAAGAAACCAGTTCCTTTGCCCCCTATTTTACCAATGCATTTCGGAGAACAGATCACATTATCAAGAAGACTACAAAGGGCTTCTATAGAAATATATTTCTGTGCATTCGCAACCATGGTTGGTTTATCGGTTAGGAATCTTTGTATTAATTCCACACTCAGCCACCGTTTGGTAGCCTCACTTACCATCTCATTGTCCTTGATTGCATTCATATATTGGGATAGTGCATGAGTAATATCTTTTAAATCAGCATCCTTCTTGTCAATTTTTTTAATAAGTTCATAAGTTGTCCCCTGATAAATCCATAAACTAATGTGATTGTAAATCGAGGCATCTTCCATACAGGAGCCCGCATAAGAAAATAATATCTGACTTAGTTGTGTCACGTCAAAAGTTGGTAAGGTTTCTAACGGAAAATTAATTTCACCTTGAATCCTATATTTTTTCCAGTCCATTCTATCAAAAATATCATCCACCAAACTAGGGCTCGTTCTGGCAAGAAGATCAAGCATTTTTTCACATACGTAAAGAAGCATATTTCGATTTGTATTCTGCAATAATGTAATAATCGCTTCCCAATCTCCTCGAAATCGGTTCTTAGGCTGAATTTTTACTTTGAAAAGCCTTTCTGCAATACGGTTAGCAATGGTATCTAACAGTTTCTGTTCTTCTGGAAGAAAAACACTATCTATATTGGTAATAATATGTTTTGGGTATATTGCTTTAATCGATCCATGGGATATTCCATTCAATATAATTTCAGACTGTAATGTATAACCATCTTCAACGATAGGTTTGGTAGCATATGTCTTTCCATCTAGTACAATGTAAACCGAGCAGTTCTTATAATCGTGAAACCCCACCGGTGTTACTTCTGCAACTTTAAATAAACTATCTGAAAGAGAAGGGATAGCCAGAGCTTCATCCACCAAATAAAAGCATTCCAGCTCCTTTGCTCTTTCTACCAAAACATCCAAATCCTGATCTTTAAATCGATTCATTTTTATTACCCCTTGATTTGAAATTTATCTGATAAATATTTAAAAAATTAAGTAAGGTTTACCTATATAAAAAAGAGTTGTCACAAAAGAAAATATATGTCTGATATTATGATGTAAGGATTTGACAACACAATATCAGACATATTAATTCATTTTACAACATCTATGGAAATATTATACCCATCCACGAAGTCTTACTGCATCTGAAACACGATTAATGGCAATGACATAAGCTGCCTCTCGCATATATAAGCCTTTTTCTACCGCAAGATTATGTACTGCATGGTAGGCACTAGTCATCTTATAATCTAATTTCTCCATAACTTCCTCTTTGGACCAGAAATAATTCATATTACATTGAATTTGTTCAAAATAACTACAAGTAACGCCACCTGCATTACATAAAAAGTCAGGAATAAGATAAATATTTCTTGCCTTAATCAATTCATCAGCATCTGGTGTTGTAGGGCCATTAGCCCCTTCACATATTACTTTTACCCGATCGCTGATTTTGGCAAAAGTAACAGGTGTAATCTGATTCTCTAAAGCACAAGGAAGAAGGATATCTACCTCCTGAGTAATCCATTCCTCACCAGGCAAGATCTCACATCCAAGTTCCTTAGCCTTTTCTTTATCAATAGTTCCAAAGGAATCTTTAATATCAACCATCTTTTGAATATCAAGTCCTTCAAGTTTACGGAACGTATAGGACGTCTTATCCTTATTATCCCAGCTAGAAACAGCCACAACTTTACCACCTAAG
>JAEXBC010000025.1 GCA_023457875.1 Bacillota bacterium
GTACATGGTATGGAGGCTGGGTATATGGATTGGGGTATGTTTATCCTGATGTTAATATCTATGGGTACCAAGGAGAGGGTGGTTCAGGTTATTATGGATACGGGTATTATGATGATGGCTATTATGGAGAAGACGATGGTAACAAAAGAGGTGCCATTATTGAATCGGACTGGGGTTGTATGTTTAACTGTATGAACTTTGTAAATTCGTCTAAAAGTGCTCAGGAATATTATGAGTACTTTACCTCAGCATCAGGATTTGACGCTTCTGAAATGGGAGGTCTTCCTTATGAATATCATATTGCAGCTTTAGAAGCTTGTGGCTTTTCTTGTGAAGAGACAAAAAACATTACAGGCGGAGGATATAAATTCATAGCTATTATTCAAGCTGGTGACCGTACGCATGCTATTGTGATAACTAACAAAGTTGGAGATTTACTTACTATATATGATCCTTCTGTTGTTTCTACAAAACCGGAAGATAAATCGTATGAAGTTCATGTTGGCAGAATCTTAACAATGTACAAGGTTAAATAACCTAGCTATATTTATTATAGAGAATTATGAATTTTATTAAGCAAGATTGAAAATGAAATACACACATAAATTATTATTTGCTTTTATACTGTTGGCTTTACAGTCATATCATGATAATATAAATGCCCAGATTGTTGAAGAATACGAAGAAATAGGATTATCAAGTTCTTTGACCTTGGCTCGAAATCAAGTGACATACACCCCTCCTGAGAAGTTTGTTTTGGAGAAAATGAAGGAAGAATATTTGGAGTGCTTACGTTCGAAAAACTACACACGCTATTTTCCTGCCTTTTTCAACAAATTTATATCAAAAGATAAGAATTGTATCGTTTTTCTAGATGTTACTCCAGTTTATAGCAAAGATTCCAAATACTTACATTTGGAATATCTTCCAGACATGAAAATCAAAATTAACACCTACCACATTGGTATAACGTTAATTGACTTTGCATATAATACAGGCAAAAAGAATGTGGTGTGGGGGGACCTTCCTATTCATTATAAGACTTCCGACTATGCCAAGACTGCGTTTAATGCCGATACGGTTATTACCTATCCTTTAACCGTGTGGAAGAAATATAAAAAAAAGTATGGCAATTGTCATGTTGTCGTTACACAGAAAAACGGAAAATGTCCTATACGCTTGTATTTTCTAACTAACAATAAAGGAACAAAGAATCTGGATAAGTACATAAAGTCTTTGGAAAGGGTGTTCTGGTATCGTGATCCCGAGGATTACATTGACTTCATTGAACCCAAACAAGATATGACAATTCATGGTCTTCCTCGTAAAATAAAAAAATCAAGTAAGAAATTCAAGGTTAATGATAAATAGGATAAAAAAAACACTTGCAAAGATTAGTTCAACTATTCCCTATGTTAGCAAATAGGGAATGCGACGTTGTGTAGGCGGTAGTTTGGGTAGCTATTACGGTGACGACTGGCTTAATCACGGATTTGACAGCTACGACCCTACGCTTCAGAAAGCAGATCACGTATAATTCAATGATATCGCCACAGTGTATAGGGCTAAGAAATGGTAAGGGTGACTTTATGATGATTCAAAATTTGTTTCAGCCTGATAGCTGAAATGTTATAGTTAAACTAATTATTTACAAATCTTATGATTCGAAAGACTTTTATTATAATGTTGTTGATACAAACATTGTTTAAGTTACATGCACAAAGTTATGAAGAACTAAAAGACGTTTTTGTTCATGGTGCTTATACTTTAAGCCGGAATCAAGTGAAGTATACACAACCTACTGATTTTGAATTAGTGCGGGCTGGGAAAGACTATCTAGAATGTTTTCATTCAGAGAAGTATACTAGTTTCAATCCTGCTTCTTTGACTAATTTTGTAGATAAACTAATTTCGAAAGACAAGAATTTTGTTGTATTTATTGAAATTCCTTCTGTTTATAGTCGGGATTCTGTGTATTTAGATGCAGACCTTCTACCTGATCTGAAACTGGAAATAAATACGAGTCATTGCAATGATATACGATTTGATTTTCGCTGGAATACCGGTCGAGATACTCCTTTAGCTCAATGTCCAATCAGCTACAAGCCTACCGACTATGCTCGAAGTGCATTCAATGCTGATACAGTCATTACTTATCCCTTGAAAATGTGGAAGAAATATGAGGATAAATATAACCATTGTCAAGTAATGACTATACAGAAAAACACTCGCGGATATATCAGTTTGTATTTTTTCTATACCGATAAAGGAAAGCAAAATTTTGAGAATTATATGAAACAACTGAACGGGCTGTTTTGGTATCGTGAACCAAAAGATTATATTAAGTTTGTTGAACCGAAACAGGACTCTGTTCTTTATATTGGTCATCGTAAGGAGGTTGACGCTCGAGTTTATTATTCCGCTCGCAATGAAATTACTGTAGAACTGCTGAATTTCCGATATAAGGATCTGGTATCGTTGTTGGATAAGGAAAGTTTTATTAAGTTTTACAAAGCCGATGAACTATATAAACTAGATGAGCAAAAGAAACATGAATTAGTTGCAACAGACCCAACGAATGCACTCATTAGAATACCTCAGGATAAGGTTTATTTGCTAAAATACAAAGTAGATGTACCGGATTATCAGAAAGTATATCTACAAATGAAATATTCA
>JAEXBC010000026.1 GCA_023457875.1 Bacillota bacterium
CAAGATATTAACGAGTTATTGGAGCGAGGGGGCATCATAAGGGATGAGGTGTCTAATAGCACTATTTGCTATGGTATAGAAGGAAAAACAGCTACTACTTCAAAACCATGGGATGCATTTTGGCAAATGAGAGAACCATTACAGCTTGCACTTTGTAATTTAAAGGATGTTATCAGCATTACCTCCCCATCACAAAAAGTCTATATTGTTGAGAACCCTACCGTTTTCACACAGTTATTAGAAAGAACGGCAAAAAGAGACATAGCACTTCTTTGTACAAGTGGTCAACTCAATACCTGTGCTTATAGAATTCTAGACTTATTAAAATCGTCAGGAACCACCATGTATTATAATGGGGATTTTGACCCAGAGGGCTTACAAATTGCTCACAAACTAAAGAAGCGTTATAAAGAGCAATTGGTATTATGGCACTATGAGGCTAAAGACTATTTAAAGATAAAAGGCAAGGTAAGTATCACAGAACGGCTTTCTAAGCTTAGCAGTATAGAAGACGAAGCATTTGCCATGCTTATCACAGAAATAAAAAAGCATAAGGTAGCAGGTTATCAAGAACTTCTGGTAGAGGAACTTGCAGGTGATATTGACTAAAGCGAAAAATAGATAAGTATTAATGGTTAGTAATAATCTAAGCGTCAAAATTTATTGGATAACCTATATGCAAGTGAAAAGAAGTCGACAAAACTATATTTCAACAATAGAACAAAAATATACCATAAGCATATTGTATACAGAATGGTATATAGTGCCAATAAACATATTTGCAGATAAACAAAAGGTAAGTCCTGTTCTACATAAGTAGTGCAAGGCTTACCTTTTTAACATTAGAAGCCACGGCCGCCGCCGCCGTGAGATCTTCCGCTACTTGAATGATGAGTTGAAGAACGCCCACCACCACTATTATTTGAGGATTGAATTTTTACGCTAGTGGTATGTGAGGTTATGAACTGGTCTATACGTTCCGTATAGTGTACAGAATTTCTTAACGGTTTTGTTTCAGGTGTTGTAAAGCGAGGATGCTTATAGGTGTACATGATAATAGCCCTTGTAATGAAAGCAATCAAAAAGGCACCTATTAATGAAGCACCAATACTTAAGGCGAGACTTGAGCCGGAAGGATACTCGCCGCTGTTATTTTTAAAGGGTTCACGCTTAGTAGGTTCATACGGATCAATATTGTTATACTCATCTTGATTATATTGATTAGAAGGAATACCCGCTTTAAAATAACCTTCTACTTTCCTTAGAAAGGTAGTAGAAGCCCTATAGAAGTCTCCATCACTTAAATAAGGCGTAACGTTATCTAAAAGTGCATTGATGCGTGCATCGGTAAGATGACGGATGGCTAACCCTGTAGTGGAAATATAAACGTTACGGTTATCCATATCAATAAGTAGGAGCAGTCCATCTTTATCCTCTCCAATGCCAAAACCATTATAATCATAAAAATCATCTGCATAATCTTGAGATGTGGCTCCTTGAGCATCATCCGTTGTGACAATGACAATATCCATTTGGTAAGTTGCTACCAAGGTACTGATGGCATCTTCTAGGCTTTGTATCTCACTAGAAGTGAAGAGACTGGCCTGGTCATATACCCTAGATTCTCCTGCAAAGAGAGGCTGAGATAGGATGCCTAAGCAGCAAAATAGGGTAAAGAGTATGGTAAGGCGTGTTTTGATGCTTTTCATATCTGAATACCTCCCATGTATAAAATGACAAACAAGATAACGGCAAAGCAAATCACAAATAGTATTAATGAGAAGCGATTTAACTTGGATTTACATATAGGAACTGAGCCAAAGGTCTTACCTGTTTGACCATTCATGGCATACAAAAAGGTTTGTCCCTTATAAAGGTAAGTTAATATCCAAGTAGGCATCAGCGTGTAGTGAAAACGGGTGCGATTGACTTGGACATTTTTGGCTGCAAAAGAAGTAGAGGTATAGCCACCGATTGAAGAACGCAGTTCGTTTTCTACGGCATGCTCTACCCTAGATTTTATCTTAGGATAAATGTCTTCTTTAGGAACATCATATTTTTCAGCAATAAAGCCTGATAAATAGGAGTAAGAAAACGCAGTTAAGTCTGAATAGTCAAAGGGCGCAATGCTGTCCATGATTTGGTCATCAGCCTTCTTTGAGGCATCATGAGGAAGGTATTCAAAGCGCATATCTGCTGCACGAGAAACTGCGAAGATATCCGTCTTTGTATATTGATGCTGTCCAGTTTGCCAAGTTTTGACTTTCTTTCCTGTCCCCCTTAAATAACCGTGGGCATCACAATCAACTAGCCAGTAGGGGACATAGAGACCTGCTATTTTTTCTAATTGGCTTGGAGAAGAAAAATCATTAGGCAAGAACTTCTTCTTTTGGCACCAAGCTTTAAAGGTATTTAGTGCATCCTCTTTGCTCTTTTTAAAGGGAATAACCATAGAGGGTTTAAACTCATCCACAAGCTGTTTAGTAAAGACCACTGGATTGTGACAATAGCAGCAGAGGGTTGCAGCAGTGGTCTCATCAGTTATAATCTGGGCGCCGCAGCTTGGGCAGGTATAAAGAAGAGATTTATCAGCTTCAGTGGAAGCTTCACCCATCTCGCTAGCATCTTCTATGATTTCTTGACCAGGAATATCATGGGAATGCTCCTTTGTAAGTTTAGTCACTTCTTCTTCCGTAAAGGCACTAAAGCAGTATTCGCATTTCAAATTTTGGGTAGAGGGATCAAAGGTTAAATCACCACCACAATTCGGACATTTGTAAGAAACAATAGCCAAGTGAAAGCCTCCTTTTTAAGATACATAATGAGTATAGTATATCATATTGTGATGATGCTGTGAATCAGTAGTGAAGTTTGGTTAGCGCTTTGCATACTCCTTTAAGGATATGCCGTTTTTGCCAAGAGGCACATCTTGATCAAGTCCTACAAATTTACCATTTATTTGCCAAAGGGCTTTCTTTACAAAGGCGTATTTTTCTTCGTCCCAAGTAGTAAAATCATCCTTCACTAAGCCACCTGTATCACCAGAATTGGCGTTAAAGCACCAGAAGGTGTGATGTAATTTGTATTTGATAATTAGGCTGCGTAAATGGGTCATCCAAGTTAAATTAGGCTCTGTCATATAGCCTCCCCACTCACCAATAAGAAGAGGGGCAATATTATCCTCATAAATATATAACCAATTATCACGCCAACACTCTTTATAGAGAGAGTTATAGGTATAGCCCTCCTTAAACCAAGGTTGCTGATAAACAGCAGGGCCGTAGTCATGGGGAGAGTAAACTAATTTGTTTTGATATTCGCCAAGCTGAATAGGATAGTCTTTTACCCCTCTTAGGTTTCCACCCCACCAGTTAAAGTAATAATCTGCTGAGTTGGTAGAGGCATACGAACTATTTTTCTTGATATCCTTAGGATAGATTTCAATACCTTCTACCATAATCAGTACATTGGGATTTTGTTTTAGAATAGCTTTAGCAGCTTTTTCAGCAATATACTTCCAGTTGTTTGCAGCTTTACTATTATTCCAAATGGCTTTTGGCGTTTCGTTGGGTTTGCCATGGGGCTCATTTTTAAGGTCATAAGCAATAATGGTATCATTGGTTTTATAACGTCCAGCAAGATAGCTTAGTGCATTAATAAAATCAGCCTCGGTGATATCACCTTCGTACCAAACATTTTTCATATGTCCCATAGCATCTGTTTTGGCACTATGCATATCAATCATAACCTTTATGCCGTTCTTTTCACATAAATCAAGGACATAATCAAAGATTTCAAGACTGTTTTTGCCGGCTAAATGGCTATTGGTGGCTTGATTGAAATTAGCAGTCGGATAAGTACCCTTTGACCAGGACTTAACAAGTTCTACAGACATAGGAATGCGAAGTAGATTAAAGCCTCTATCTGCGATGGCTTCAATGGATTTGTCTAGATGAGCACTCCACAAACCGTCAAAGGTGTTGGTGCCAGTGTTATAGCCAAACCAATTAATGCCGGTAAGCCATACCTCTTGACCATTTTTATCAATGATTTTATTGTTTTTTACATAGAGCCAATCACCTTCCTTTGCAATTTTAGCTTTTTCCTGGGGGCTTAGCGTGTGTGTTTCAAGGGTGGTATCAGATGAAGCACCGGGGGCATTGGAGAGAGGCACTACAGGAGGTGCTATCTTGGTGCTCATATCAGATGAGCCTGTATACTTTTGCTGATTTCTAGTATAGGTTACTTGAATATCCTTAGGTGAAATAACCTGGGAAGAAGCAATGATACAGCCAAAATTAATACTGCCATTTGGAGCGATTTCCGAATTGTAGCTTACTGGTGAAACCGTTAATGTACTACCTGATAGGCTATAAACGCCGCTCCAATTTTGGTCCATCTTTGAGCCGTTAGGCACAGTGCAGCTCAGTGTCCAATTGGTTATTGGACTAGAAGTAGTGTTTGTTAAGATGCCATCTAATTGTGTGAAGGTTTGATTTCCGCTTATCCAATTGTTTGAGGCTTTTAGCTCAATTTGCATATCGCTACTGGTTTTCATGGCCACGGGGGTGATATCAGTAAATGGAACGGTTTCTTGGGGTATTGGGGAAGGAGTCAACGTCGTAGTGTTATTTTCGCTAGCTGATGGTGAAGGCATTAAGACTGCCGCGTCCCTTTGATGAGCCTTGGAAAGTAGTAAACCAAAAGTAAGTAAGCAGAGCGTAATCAAGCTGCTAAATAAAATGATTTGTTTTTTGGTGGATTTTTTCATAATCATGAGCTCCTTAAATAATAAGACTAATAAAAACAGTATAACATATTAACATATTCTTGATAATCATCCTATGAGCAAAATGATACTTATAGATTAAAGTTTATTTAACGTTATCTTTGCAATAAAAACTTATGTGTCGGTTGAGGAGGGAAAGTAAAGGGTATTTACTAGTTCTAGACTTTGAATCATTGAAGTTAAAGTAACACATCTATGTTGGCATGACACTTCAAAGGAGGGTTGATGAAACTGTTTAAGTTCTTCAAGTATAGGCGCAAAATCAGGTGAGGTGTTTGACCAGCTGTTGACTGCGCTGGGACTAATGGGCTGCGACGTTCCTAGTGCTAAGCCTTGATAGGTATAAGCTGCACGTAAACAGGTCTCGGCGTAGGATGAGATAAAGTAAGCACCAAATTGAAGGGGGCCTCTATTTAGGATAGTACGAATGCGTTTGATGAGGGTATTAAGGTTTTCCTGGATATCCATGATATATTTATTTTGAGAACTATAGCCAATGGTATGGGTAGTTGATTTCCCTTTGGTATAATGAAGCGTTGTACCGTGGGTTGTAGTATTGGTATGGATATTACAATCAGCACAGGCTAAAGAAGACCCCTTAGTATGTCCCACAGCTTCATTTTTTAGGACACTAATGCCAAGAGATTGTTTATCTGTTATTGGAATGGAAGTAGAGGGTGTTACATTGGTATAGTTAGAAAAACTGCAAGAAGCATTGGTGGTATCTGTTTTTGTACTTGAATGGCTGTGTGTCACAGCGTCAGAATCAGAAAAGGTTTTAGAATCACTATGATTTTTTCCATTAAGAATATTATGACTGAAATTTGTATAGCTTGAGAAGGTATTGTATAGCTTAATCAACTCATTAAGGTAGTCCTCTAGTTGCTGGCGAAGCACGGGCGTAGCCAAAAGAAAAGCAACATAGGGCTCTGTCTTTCCCATTAAGGTAGAAAAACTGTTGAGTAGGGGTGGCTGATAACTTTCAGATGGGATAACAGTGGCTGCACAAATAAAGGTATAGCGATTTGGGTTAAACCAATGCTCTAATAAGTGCATGGTTCTCTCTGGGGACGGTTCTTCTATTATCATGCCAGGAAAAGTATTAATAAGTCCATTTTTTAATAATAGGTAGCTCGTCTCAGAGGAAACTTCACTTTGAACACCTGCGTATATGGTAAGCCCATTAGGACTGGATTCGATAATATAACCTATAACAGTATTTATACTACCTAGTGCACTTATGACAAAGGATAGGTTTGTATAGGCGGGTGTTTGTGGAAACACTTTAATCTGTAGTAGTTTAATGGGGCAGGATTGAGTTGTTATAAGAGATAAGGGATAGGAAGAAAGATTAAAAATATAGTATGAACGCACAAGAAAATCATATCTATCCAAAGCTTTATCTAATGCATCTGATGGGGACGGTTCTCTATAATGGGCCATAAGCACGACTCCTTTGTAAAGAGGGTACTGTAATAATTTATGCACAATACTAGGTGCATTATGCTATAATAAGCCAAAACAGTGAACATACGCAGATTAGAAAAATATAGGTCGGAATATAAAGGATGAAGTCATGAGACAAGAAGTGAAGCTTAGAATAAAACCAGCATTTATTAAACTAGTAAGACAAGGTTATCCACTCATTTCTAAGGAAGCTATTGAAAATAGTGAGGTACTAAAAAAAGAAAATGTGATTGTCAATCTAGTGGATGGGCAGAATCAATTCCTTGCAAAAGGATACTATGGTAAACAAAACAAGGGATATGGTTGGGTGCTAAGCTACAAAGAGGAGGAAAGAATTGACCAAAGCTTCTTTGCTAAAAAAATAAAAGAGGCGATAGCGTATCGCAAGGCGTTTTTTGCCAGTACCGAGACAGATGCTTTTCGTGTCTTTAATGGAGAGGGAGATGGAGTAGGGGGGCTAACGATTGATTATTTTGCGGGGTATTACCTTGTGACTTGGTATAGTGAAGGGATATACAGTTTTAAGGAGGAGATTATTGATGCACTTTTGGAGGCTACGCCTGTAAAAGGCATTTATCAAAAAAAGCGTTTTGATACAGACGGTAAATATATAGAAGATCATGACCATGTCATGGGACAGGTACCAGAGTGGCCACTTGTTGTAAAAGAAAATAATCAGCATTTTGCCATTTACCTGGATGATGGGGCAATGGTGGGGATATTCCTAGACCAACGGGAGGTTAGAAAACGTATTAGAGATACCTATGCCAAGGGCAAAACGGTACTTAATACCTTTTCCTATACAGGAGGTTTTTCAGTTTTTGCTGCAGCAGGAGGAGCAAAGAAAACAACAAGCGTAGAC